>JBCDDI010000005.1:0-24343 GCA_039180365.1 Pseudomonadota bacterium | reverse complement strand
TTCGGCGCTGTGCAGAGCCTGGAGCGGTTCGAGGGTGCTTCGCATCGCTTCTGAAAGCTCCGCCCAGGCGAGGTGCTGATTCGCAAAGGCTGTGGCACCGCCGAGCTCCGGCGCTTCGAGGGCATAGAGCATGGTGAGCTTCGGTGGTTGCTCGTTGTAGGTCATGTCCGAATGCCAATGCTGGTTCACATCCCGGCGTTTGCCGTGGTTGCTGAGCTCGATGATCTCCGGATAGTCCTTAAGACCTGCGTAGGGATGGCAAACAAGCTCGCCCCACCGGCGGGCAAAGGCCATGTGCTCGTCCGGGGTCAACGTCTGGGCAGGAAAGACCAGGACGTGGTACTGGCAGAAGAGCTGGTTCAGTTCTGCCCAGGTGGTGTCGTCCACCTCCCGCACGTCCAGATCTTCGACGATGGCGCCGAGCGGTGCGGCGAGTCGCTTAACTTTCATGAATCCTCCCTGGCGGATGCTTGCTGTTTTGCTGCGGGCGCTCGCCTCAGGGCTCCTGAGCCACCGCGTCAACGCCCCCTGGACCGACGGTGCCGAGGCGTATGGCCCGTCGTTCGAGGCTCGCGCGAAGTCTCGCGTGCCGAGCTGGCGTGAGCGGGTAGTTCCAGATCAGCTTGAAGGCGAGGCCGTAAAAGAAAATCGGGCCCAGGCAGTAGACGAGCCTGAGAGACAGAACGCCAATGTCCGTGCTGGCGGCGACACCGCCCGCCGGGTCGAAACCGAGCAGTCCGACGATGTTCAGTGATACGCCGGTGCCAAAGGCGATGGCAATCTTTTCCGTAAAGCCGAGAAACGCGAAATAGGTGCCGGCCCGCCGGCCGCCGCTCCGGGCAGCGTCGACGTCAACGACATCGGCGAGCATGGCGATGGGCAGGAACTGCAGGCCACCGAAGCAGAAACCCTTCACGACAAAGAGCAGAAAGAAGGGCGCATAGTCGCCGTAGCCGAGCAGAAGGTTGGCGCCGGAAACGGCCGCCACCGTGATGAGGGTGCACATGAAGGCGCGATGTTTACCGATCTTCCGGCCAAGCCAGAGCCAGAAAGGAATAGCCCCGAGCCCGGCTATGAAATAGAAGAAATAGGCGGCGCCGATGGTGGGAACACCGACGATGTCGCGAATGAAAAAGAGTGATACGGCGTTCCGGAACGACTCGCCAAAATGCACGAGCAGGGCGATGAGCAGCACGCGAAGCATGGGCCCGTTCTTGAGCACCAGCTTCAGTCCCTCCTTAAAAGAAGGACGCGTCTCACCGGCAATCGGCGGCGGCTCTTTCACGAGCAGCAGCACAACGGCCGCACACAGCGGCAGTACGAGGATGATGGCCCAGGCGAGACCAGCGAGGACCGGTCCCGTAAGGGTCGCCCGATCGACGATGTTCTTCTCGCGGAATTCGCCGGAGAACGCGCCGATGGCGTCGTTCCAGAGGGTGACGAAAACTTCGCCCACGGCGGCTCCATCGGCACGGATCTCGATGATCATTGGCACCGCTGCGGCGACCATGAGGCCCACGAGCACATAGATTTCCCGGGCGGCGGTCACCCGGCTGCGCTGGTGGTAGTCCGGGGACAGCTCGGCCCCCCAGGCGCGGTGCGGCAGACCGATCATGGTGCTGCCGAGGAAGAAGATCGACAGCCAGACGAGGAAGTAGACGAGGCCAACCCCCTCGCCGGGAATGAACAGGTTGTAGACCCCGATCATCATCAGCGGCGTACCCATGAGGATCCAGGGCCGGCGGCGGCCGATCGGCGTGCGCAGGCGGTCCGACAGCTCACCCATGATCGGGTCCGTGATCACGTCTGTGAGTCGGGCGAGCATGAGGATAGTGCCGACAAGGGCCAGGCTGATGCCCAGGCCGCCGGAGTAGTGGGCGGGAATCCAGATCGCCAGGGGATAGCCGATGACGGCGAGGGGCAGACCGAGGGAGCCGTGGGCGTAGATCGTTTTCAGACTCAGCGCGCCGCTCATCGGTTGGGCTGCGCCTGGCGAAGACTGCACGGATTCGGCCACCTGATCCCCCCTGGTATACCGCTTTACGAGGCCCGCCATGCCCTTAGCTCCGAAGGAGTCGCTCAGCACGGAGGCCTCGAGTCCCTGTCCTGGTGCCTGGATCAGGCCTGCGCAGGGCTCTTGTTGTCGTTTGAGCATACCTGACATGATCGCGGCCTGACGAGCCGGGTGCTGGCGCGAGCCTCAGTCACGGCACCTTCACAGCACGAGCCGTGCAATTTGGACCTTTTACAGTAGGACGCTGTCAGACCACCCATGCAGATGATCGCTTCAGAGACCGGTAAGTTTCTCGACCCGGCTACAACCGCTGACGGCGAGCCCCGGGCGTCCGTCGACCTGCGGGCCCTGAAGACGGTCTGGTTGAACACGGGCACCCTGTGCAACCTCACCTGCGAAAACTGCTACATCGAATCGAGCCCGAAGAACGACCGGCTGGTCTATCTGAGTCGCGACGAGGTACGCACCTATCTCCAGGAAATCGACGACGCGAGGCTTCCCGTGCGGGAGATCGGTATCACCGGCGGTGAGCCGTTCATGAATCCCGATATTCTCGGCATTCTCGAGGACTGTCTGGGTGCCGGCCTCGAGGTGCTGGTGCTGACGAACGCCATGCGCCCGATGATGAAGTGCGCTGAGGGATTGAATGCCTTGCGCGCGCGCTTCGGCGAACGTTTGACCCTGCGCGTCTCCATCGACCACTTTGACCAGGCGCTCCATGAGGAAGAACGGGGCCGGCGATCCTGGCGACCGACCATTGACGGTCTGCGCTGGCTCGCCGCCGGCGGATTCAACATCCACGTCGCTGGGCGGACTCGCTGGGGGGATGACGAGGCAGTGCTGCGGGCGGGTTTTCAGAAACTCTTCCGGGAACTCTCTCTGGACCTCGACGCGGAGGATCCCCAGGCGCTCGTGCTCTTTCCGGAGATGGACGCCAAGGCGGAAGTGCCGGAGATCACGACCGCCTGCTGGGGCATCCTCGATGTGGATCCCGCCGACATGATGTGCGCCACGGCGAGGATGATCGTCAAACGCAAAGGCGCGCCCCTGCCGGAAGTGGTCGCCTGTACCCTGCTTCCTTATGAGGCCGATTTCAGTCTCGGTACCAGCCTCGTCGGTAGTCTGGATCCTGTGGCCCTTAACCACCCGCACTGCTCAAGGTTCTGCGTGCTTGGTGGCGGCAGCTGCTCCGGCTGACTGTCCCGCAACGAAACTTCGCGCTGAGCCTGAATTCGCGCAGAGCCGGAGTTCGCACTGAGCCAGAAAAGGGGCGCTACGCCGCCTGCGGGACGTAACCCCTTTGTAGCCGCGAGCAGCGCGTTTTTCCCCGCGACCGTCGGGCCGCTCTGAGAAGTCCGCCCCTCGGGCACTCTGAGCGGGTGCCGGCAGGCCCATGTAAACTGCAAACAAAACTGACACATAGGCTCGCTGCTGAGGCCGGACGACTTGTGAACGGGTTCTCAGTTTGGCCAGAAAGCGGCCGCTAAGGTCTCCTGAAAGAAGGGGGCCTTTCGAGGACGTTCGTCATGGTTCGTGTCAGTTTCAGTATCGGTGCTTTCCACCGGCTGGCCGCGCTGCTGCTGGCAGCCGCGCTTGCGGGCTGCACAGCTATGCCGACGCTGGAACCGGCTACGCCGGCACCCGAGCCGCAGCCGGTGGCTGCTTCCCCGGAACCGACGGAACCCGTTACGACGCCGGTACCTGTATTTACCGCGGATGGCCCGCCCGTCGTCATTGTTCTGAATGACAGCCGGAACGCCCAGCTGGAGATGCTGCGAGTGTTCTCGGCGCGTCTCGGGCGTCCCTACCAGATTTTGAACATCGCTCATCGCGGGCCGGAGGCCGTGCAGGCGAGGCTCGAGAAGCTGGCGCCCATTGAAACCATTGCCCTCGGCCCCGCGGCCTACAGTCTGGCGGCGAAGATTCCCGGGCTTGATGTGTTTTATGCCGGCGTCCTCGATCCCGCCAGCACAAATCAGGGAGTTGATGCCCTGCCGCCTTTCGACGTACAGCTCGATTACTGGCAGCACCTTTCACCGGACCTCAAGCGCATTGGCGTTATCGGTGGCCCCGGCATGGCCGGTCGCATGGCTGCCCTGGCGCTGCGCTGCGCTGAGCGGGGTCTGACCCTCGACCTGCGCCAGGTGAGTTCCGATAAGGAAACGCTCTTCGCGTTCCGGGCGATGGTTCCGCACATCGACGGTTTCGTGTTTCTACCCGACGAGGAAGTGCTCAGCCCCCGGGTGATTCTGCAGGTCATGAGCCACGGTCAGCGCAACGACGTTGAAATCCTTGTTTACAGCCCGGTCATGTACAAGCTGGGCGGCAGCCTGTTCCTGCAGCCCGATCCGGTGCACGTTGCCGAAGCGCTCATTGAGCTTCTGGACGATCCGAAACAGCGCCCGCAAGTACACGGCATGCGCTCGCGTACGCGACTCGAGCGCAGCACGGGCGATCGCGTCGCAATGCTCACCGCCGACCCGTCTCCGGCCGGGTACTGAGCCTCCGACCATGTCCAGCAACACACCACGCCGCACCCTGGTGCGGGAAGTCCTCGTCTCCCAGCTGGCCTTTGCGGCTTTTGTGGGGCTCATTGCCATCGGCTGTGTCTGGTGGGTGTCGAACTGGGTAGTGCGTGACAATCTCGATGACTGGGCCGTGCGTTGGGTTGGCGAGATGGAGTCCCTCGGTTCGGGCTTCTTTATCAATCCAACCGATGAACGGTTTCTTGAGCTCGAGCGCTATCTGTCGCGGTTCTCAGAGATCGAATACGTCCGGTACTACGATTTTCATGGCGAAGTCATCTACTTTGAGAGTGCCGCTGAGGCGCCGGTACTTTACCCGGAGCTCAAGACCGCGAGTTTCGATCGCCTGCACGATGCGGCGCTGAGTACTAACGCCGGCGACCAGCGTTATGCCATGGAGTTCAGCCGCGAGCCGCTGGTGCGTATCAGTCAGGCCGTAACGAGAGAGGCGATCATCTCCGCCAATCTCTTCAGCGCGCAGAGCCTTGCAGAGCTTGAGAGCGAAGCAACGGTCGTCGGCTTTGTGGAACTGGGCCTTAACTATGGGGCGTACGACCGCGATCTGCTCTCGGGAGTGACGGCCGGGAGCGCTTTCGTTCTGCTCGCTTTTCTTGTGCTGACCCTGGCTGGTCGCGTGGCGTTGCGCCGTGCCGTGCAGCCGCTGGCCGACATGCAGCAGCCCCTCGATCGGATCGCTCAGGGTGATCTTGATGTGGCGATACCGCGATCCATCCACCGGGAAATTTCAGCCGTTGGCCAGGCGCTGGAAACGGCGCTGGCCTCGATCCGGGAGCGGGACCGGCATCTCACGCAGATCGCGAACGTGGACCCGCTTACAGGGCTCGCTTCACGCTATCACTTCCTCGAGCAGCTGACCGCGCGGCTTGCAGGTTCCAATGCGCAGGGTGCCCTGATCTTTGTGGACATGGATCAGTTCAAACACGTTAACGACACCTATGGCCATCAGGCGGGCGATGAGGTGCTTGCGCAGATCGCCGCGCGGCTCAAACAGATGGTCCGTAAGGATGACCTCCTCGGCCGCTTCGGCGGCGACGAGTTTGTGCTCTACGTGGCCGACATCGCCGCCGAAGACGCCGACGCGCTGGCCGCGAAGATGCTCAGAGATCTGAGCGAGTTCCCGCTGGTTTACGACGGCGCGTCTTTATCGGCGAACTGCAGCCTCGGCATTGCCCTTGTGCGTCCTATGCACGAACTTGCCGCGGTGAATCCTGAGGAGCTCATTTCTCAGGCGGATATTGCCTGTCGCCTGGCGAAATCTCAGGGCCGGAACCGGGCCTGCCGCTATTCCCCCGACGAAAAGCACATCGAGTCCATCAAGAGCGACGTTGAATGGCAGAACAAGCTCAAGCGCGCTCTCAAAGGAACCGGCGATACGCGCCTGGAGCTTTACTACCAGCCGATCCAGCGCCTGAGCGATGGCAGCGTCCGTCATTTCGAGGTGCTTGTGCGGCTCCGTGAAGGTGACGAGCTGTTTCAGCCCGATCAGTTTCTGCCCTCGGCGGTGCGTTTCGGACTGATGCGTGATGTTGATCACTGGGTTGTCGACGAGGCGCTGGGTCAGCTGGCGCTTGCTCGCCGGAATCAGGGTGATCTGCGTTTCGCCATTAACCTTGGCGGCAGTGCCTTTACCGATGGCACCCTGGCCGACTTCGTGCTGGAACGGCTCGCGGTCCACAAAGTGCCAGCGTCCGCCGTCATCTTCGAGATCACTGAACAGATCGCCATCGGCAGCTTTTCGGAAGCGGTTCCGCAGTTGAAGGCGCTGCGCTCGGCAGGCTGTGAGTTTGCCGTCGACGACTTCGGCACCGGCTACAGCTCCCTTTCCTATCTGAAGCGGCTGCCGGTTCAATACATCAAAATCGACGGCAGCTTCGTGCAGCGTCTCGCGGTGAATCGGGTGGATCAGACCATTGTTCGCGCCATTGCCGACATTGCCCGCATCATGGGTAAAAAGACCATTGCCGAGTTTGTCGGTGATGCCGCAACCCTCGAACTCATTCGCGAGATCGGCATCGACTACGCCCAGGGCTATCACGTGGGTGCGCCGGCAGAGGAGCTGCCAGGCGCCTCCAGCGCCGCCGTGGTGCCGTTTACGGCGGCTCGGAGAGCCGGCTGAAGCAGCGCCCGGGCGCCTTGTGAGCTTGCTTGCCGAGGCCTAAGATCGAGCCCACTCCGGTATCGGTCCACGTGCTTGTCTCACCGTTTCTCAGCTTTCCCTGATCCGCAGCCGCGTTTCTGCCTTGCGGCGGACTGGTGTCTGGCGCTCGCGCTGCTGTGCCTGTTTACCTGGCCGTTGGCAGTGATGGCCGAGGAAGCGCCGCCTGCCGCCGCGGCGGAAGAGCCCGTTGTCGAGCCTGCGCCCGGCAGCGACCTGACAGTTCGCTCCCAGGAGGCCCTGTCGACGCTGGACGATCTGAAGATCCGGGTGGCTGATCTGGGCAATGTAGACGCGGAAACCGAGCAGGTTGATGCGCTGCGCGAGAAAGCAGAAGTGCTGCTGCCGGAAGGGCTTGGCCTCGAGGAGCTCGCTGAAAACCCGGCGATCCTTGATGGCGTCCTGGTCCGCTCACGGGCGCTGTCGAATCAGGCCGGGGGTGTCATCGATCAGTTGACCCGGGGTGCTGAAGCGGTGGAAAGCATGCTTCAGGAAGTGCGCGGCCTGATTGCCGACTGGGAGCGCATACGGGATGAGTCAACGGATGTGCCGGACGCCCTGCGCACCCGCATTGACGACATTCTCAATCGCGCCAGAGCGCTCGAAGAAAGCCTCAAGGACAAGCTCAATCAGATCATCGAACTGCAGAACGCGACCATGGAGGTGCGTCAGGGCGTAACGCCTCTGGTCGAGCAGATTAACGGCTTCGATCGCGAGCGGCAGACCCGCTTGTTCCAGCGCAACGTGGAGCCGATCTGGGCCATCACCACTGACCACATCACCGAGTCGTCGGAGCGCTCCGGCCGTCGCCTGGCGGGAAATCTGCGCGAGGACTTCCTGTCCTGGATGGACACCTCCGAGGCGGCCATCGGGGGGCATCTGCTGCTGCTGCCGCTTCTGCTGTTCCTGCTTTTTCGGCTGAAGGCGGCCGCGCAACAGCCGAGTGCGGCCCTCTCCCGACCGGTCCCCACGGGCATCCTCATCTGGATGCTGATCGGTGTGGTCATCTACGCGGGTTCTCCGCAGGCCGTGCGGCTGGTTTTTGTCATTCTCGCCATGATCGTGGCGGCCATCGTGCTCGTGAACTTTCTGCCGAAACACATGCGTCTCGGCGTGGTCGGCTTTGTTGTCATCGCCCTGCTGCACGAGTTCATCCAGGGTATGCCGATCGCCGATCATGCGCCGCGGGTTATGTATCTGCTGATCTCGTCGCTCCTTGCCGTACTCTGCTGGCTTGCGCGTAAAGAAGGCACCATGGACGCGATCATGGAGTGGGGGGCGCCGCGCGCGCTGATTGCCGGTTCCGTGAATCTGGCCCTGCTGTTGCTGCTGATCAGCATCCTGCTCAACGCCGTTGGCTATGTTCAGCTCTCGAAGCTGCTCACCATGGGTGTGGTAGACAGCATCGCCGTCTTCCTTGTGCTGTATGCAGGCTTCAGTTCCATGAGCGAGATCATCCAGGTGGTGCTCGGTCTGCCGGCTCTCGACGGTGTGCGCTCCATCTCCGCCAACCGCTACCGCCTGCAGCGGGTGCTCCGGCGGCCGCTCGTCTGGCTGTCGCTGCTGCTCTGGTTGTGGGCGACGCTCCGCGCCTTCTCCATCGATGGCGTGGTGATCGGCTCTATTCAGAGCGTCTTCCGGGCTGACATTTCCGTCGGCGAAGTGACCCTGTCGCTCCGTGGTGTGGTGGTGTTCGTGCTCGCCGTCTGGCTGGCGGTCTGGGCCTCACGCATTGTCCGGGCCGTGCTCAATCAGGATGTCCTGCCGCGCATGGACCTGCCTCGGGGCATCCCGAACACGATCTCCATGACCGCGCACTACACGATCATTCTCATTGGCCTCTTGCTCGGCGTGGGCTTCATGGGCATCGACCTGTCGAGCCTTGCCTTCATCGTCGGCGCCCTCGGGGTCGGCATCGGCTTCGGTCTGCAGAATCTCGTCAACAACTTCGTTTCCGGTCTCATTCTGATTTTCGAAGCACCGATTCAGGTGGGGGACACGGTGGAGGTGGGGAACCTCATGGGGCGGGTCGTGCAGATCGGCATTCGCACAAGCCGGGTCCGAACTTACAGCGGCTCCGAGGTGATTGTGCCGAACGGCGATCTTGTGTCGAATCAGGTGATCAACTGGACCCTCTCTGACCGTCGCCGGCGCCTCGAACTCACCGTCGGCGTGGCTTACGGAACCGATACCGATAAGGTCACGGAGCTGCTCCGCGCCGTACTCGACGCAGACGATGACGTTCTGAAAGATCCTGCCCCGCTGATCATCTTCACAGAGTTCGGCGACAGCGCCCTGAACTTCAAGATCTACGCCTGGATTCCCGATTTCGACATCGGCTTCAGCATGACCCATCGCCTGAACACAGCCTTCAATCAGGCCCTCGATGAAGCGGGCATCACGATTCCTTTCCCGCAGCGCGATCTGCACGTAAAAACACTGCCGCCGGACGCGCCAGAACCTGCCTGATGCACCAGAGTGGGGCGGGGCCGACTGTCCGGGCGGGGGTTCTCTTGAGTCTGCTGACCCCTTCAGCCGGCTGGCCTCCTCAGCCCGGCGTCTGTCCGGTCCGCACCAGCGATTTAATGGTCCTTATTAGAGACTAACGTTGTCGGCCTGACTGTCATCGTGCTGTCATGTTCGCGCTGCTTGGCCTGCTGGAAACAGCAGGTACAAGAAGTCGCAATGACCAGATGATCGAGGCACAAGACCCCGACAAGACTGGCGGCCGGTGAGCCCTTTGAGGGCTGTCAATTAGAGCGGAAGCGACCGCACCAGTAGCAAAGCACAAGGAGTGATCAATGTTGATCTTGACGCGAAGGGTGGGTGAGCGCCTGATGATCGGAGACGAAATCTCCGTGACCGTACTCGGCGTAAAGGGGAATCAGGTCCGCATCGGTGTGCACGCACCGCCTAACGTCAGCGTGCACCGCGAAGAAATCTACGAAAGGATTCAGGCCGAGCGTCAGTCGACGCGCCTGGCCACCGCAGCTGGCTGAAAGTCAGAAGCAACGGGAGCGCCCTCGGACGCTCCCTGATCCCTGCTAGCCCTCAGTTTGTCCGCGTTCCGGATGGATGCGCAGCGGTGCTGGCTGCTCCTCGAAAATCACGATATGTTGCTTCGCTCGGGCGTGCTAAGCCCGATGCCGGCCTGGTGGTGTGACCAGGAAAAAAGGGGAAGTACGGCATGGAAGGCCGCTCTGATGGCCGCGACGGTGACGCGCGGCCGGAGCTCAATGCGCAGGCAGAGGAGCTCAGATACCAAACGCTCGTGCGTCTCGAAGAGATGCTGCGCATCCTCACAGAGCGCCATGGCGCCCGGGTGACTGTTGGGGAGCTCTACGCCATCTACGCAAGCATGAGCCGGCTCTGTAAAAAGGATCAGGTGAGTATTGCGGAAATTGCCGAGGTCACCGGCCTGCCGAAACAGAACCTCTCACGCTGGGCGCGCAAGCGGATCGGCGAAAGCATCTCGCTCAGGGTGAATGACGACGATCAGCGCATGCATGATGTGATTATGATGGATGCAACCCGGGGCCAGGAGAACATCGAACGGCTCGCTAAAATTCTCGGCATCGCGGTCGAAGACGACTGATCAGCAGCGGGTGCCCTGCTATGCTCTGGGCGCCATGGCTTTACCCGACACGCTGCACGCGCTCCTTGATCCCGCGAGTTATCCGCACCCCTGCAACACCATAGAACTGATCGAAACGCACATCTCCTGGGTGCTGCTCACGGGTGAATTTGCCTACAAGCTGAAGAAACCCGTGCACTTCAATTTTGTCGACTTCTCGACGCTCGAGCGCCGGGCTCACTTCTGCCGCGAAGAGGTGCGCTGTAACCGGGCCTTCGCGCCGGACATCTATCTGGGTGTCGTCGCCGTTTGTGCGGACGCCGCCGGTGCCTTAACCCTCAGCCCCGATGCAGATCCTTCGAGCATGACCCTAGAGTGGGCCGTGCAGATGCGCCAGTTTGACCCCGCGCTGGCCCTGGACCGCGTCCTTGAACGCGGCGAACTCGGGCGCCGCGGCCTCGACACCTTCGGCCGGGATCTGGCCCGGCGCCACGGGGCGCTGCCGGTGCTCGAGGGAACAGCGGCCGACGTGCCGGCACGTATCTTCGGGCCGGTAACAGACAACTTCGAGGAGATCGAGAGCACCCCGCTTGCCGAGGACCACGCAGCGCTTATTGGCGAAACCTCAACGGCGGCACGCGCCCTCGGAGCGGCGCTGCGCGCGCACTTTGATGAACGTATCAGCACGGGCCAGGTTCGTGAGTGTCACGGTGATCTGCATCTGGCGAACCTGGCGCTCATCGACGGTGTTGTGACGGCCTTCGACTGCCTCGAGTTCAACGACAACCTGCGTTGGATCGACACGATGAGCGATGTGGCCTTCCTCTTTATGGATTGCCTCTATCGCGGTGAACAGAGCCTTGCCTATGGCTTCCTCGATGGCTACCTCGATGAATCCGGCGACTATAAAGGGGTTCCCGGGCTCGCCTACTTCGCCGCCTACCGGTCAGTGGTTCGTGCCAAAGTCGCCGCCCTGCGCTGGGTGCAATCGGCGGATACGGCGAGCGCCGAGAGCAGTGTGCGCCATCTCGAGTGGACACGCCGCTGGCTTGCCCGGCCTCCCGGGAAGCTCATCCTGACCTGCGGCCTCTCCGGTTCCGGCAAGTCTTATCTGGCGCAGCGGCTTCTTGGTGAGCTACCGGCAGTACGGCTGCGTTCCGATGTTGCACGGAAGCAGCTTGCAGGCTTGGCGCCCCTGGCGGCGAGCGGATCCGGCGTCGAATCGGGGCTCTACGATCCGCAACAGTCCGACGCCACCTTCGACCATCTGGCAACCGTTGCGGGGGCTTTGCTGCGCTCCGGTGAACACGTGATTGTTGATGCCACCTTTATCGAGCGGGCTCGCCGCGATCGCTTTCGGTCTCTGGCAGCCGAGCTCGGCACCGCAGCGCGGATCCTCTACTGCGAGGCGCCGCTTGAGATTCTTGAAGCCCGGTTAGCAACCCGGGCCGCCACCGGCGCGGATCCCTCTGAGGCGGACCGGTCCGTGCTGGCGCTGCAGCTCGAACGGTTTGATGCCCCTGGCGCGGAAGAACCCGTTCACCGCATCGACAGTACCATGGACCTCGATGAGCGGGCGCTGACAGATCTCGCAGGGCAACTGCTGGCTGACTGAATCGGGCCGGCCGTCGTCTCAGGGAATGATCGAGAAGGTAGCCTGGACGCTCCGCTCGATGACGATGACCCCGGGGCTGAAGCTCGAAGCGGTGCTTTCTGCCATTGCTGCAGCTCGATAGGCCTGAGGCCGCGGGCTGTGGCTGCCAACAAACACATTGTTCACTGGGCCCAGCTGCACGCGGAAACCGTCTGCCACGCGTTGCGCTTCCCGTTCTGCATCTGCCATGGCGAGATCCAGGGCTTCATCTTCGAGTTCGGCTCGCCGGGATGAGTCCAGAGCAATGGGGTCAAGATTGTTGATACCAAGCGCCAGGGAGCCGTCGAGCAGCTCACTGAAGCGCTCGAGATCCCGGAGGACAACGGTAATCGTGCGGCTTGCAGCAAGACCGGCGACGACGGATCGGTCGCCGCGACGCTCATAGCGGGGCTGCATACTCACAGCGGTCGCAGTAACGTCGCGGGCCTCGATGTCGAGCTCCGCCGTCAGCGCCAGCACGGCGGTGACCACAGCGTCGAGCTCTGCTTTCAGAGCCGGTCCTTCCGTGCCTTCACGCCGGGCGTGGAGATTCAGGCGGCCAAGGTCCGGCGCCACTTCCAGGGTGCCCTGACCGCTCACCTGAATGCCCGCCGGGGCGTCAGCGTTAACCGCACCGCAAGCCCCGAGCAGAAGTGCGATGAGCAGTGCCGCAAGCGCTTTCATTTCCTTCATTGGTAGCCGTCCATCGCCGCCACGCGGCTGATGAGCTCTTCCACCCGAGTACTGTAACCCCACTCGTTGTCATACCAGCCTATGGCTTTCACCATGGCCCCCTCGAGCACCTGCGTCAGCAGGCCATCGTAGATCACCGAATGCGGGTTGCCGATGATGTCTGAAGAGACGATCGGGTCCGTGCAGTAGGCGAGGATGCCTTTCAGCGGCCCTTCGGCCGCGGCCGCCATGGCCTCGTTCACAGCTTCTACGGAGGCGGATTTTTCGACTTCCACGGTCAGATCCACAAGGCTGCCATCGGGCACCGGAACCCGCATGGCCATCCCATCCATACGGCCGGCCAGCTCCGGCAGCACCTGGCCGATGGCTCTGGCGGCGCCGGTGGAAGTGGGCACGATGTTGGTGGCCGCATTGCGTGAGCGGCGCAGATCCTTGTGCGGCGAATCGATGAGTCGCTGGTCCGAGGTATAGGCGTGGACGGTGGTCAGCAATCCGCGGCGGATACCGAAGGTTTCGTGGAGCACCTTTGCCATGGGTGCTGCGCAGTTTGTCGTGCAGCTGGCGTTGCTGATGATGGTTGCCTCCGGGGTGATGACGTGATCATTCACCCCCGCAACAAGCGTTGCCTCTAGGGGATCTTTGCAGGGAACCGTGAGAATCACCCGCTTGGCACCGGCTGCCAGGTGCTGCTCAAGTTCCGCAATGCGCCGGAACTGTCCTGAGCTTTCCACCACATAGTCCACGCCAAGCTCCGCCCAGGGCAGCTTTGCTGGATCTCTTTCAGACAGCACCAGAAAGGGATCACCGTCGATTTCCATGCGGTTACCTTCAACCTTGATCTCTCCAGGGTAGGTGCCGTGGATGCTGTCATAGCGGAAGGCGTAGGCGAGATCCTCGGCGCTGACCAGATCGTTAACGGCAACAACGTCGTAGTGGCCGTGCAGCTTGGCGATGCGGGTGATGGTGCGGCCAATCCGGCCAAAGCCATTAATGGCGATCTTCGGTTTGCTCAACGGGGTGCTCCTTGCGTCGTTGGGGAAGGGTGATGGGTTCGGTTAAAGGTAAGACGCCCCTGGGGGGCGTCGGGTTCAACACCAGCTGGCTTCCTGCTCCGGGTGCTGCAGCAGCTCTTCGATATTGGCGTGCAGGATGCGGTAGCCGACGTTGCCGTAAAGCACCTGGCGGCCGCCGTTCATCACCCAGGAGGGGCTGCCTTTGATGCCCTGGGATTTGGCGCTCTCATAGTCGCGGAGCACGGCCGCCATGGCTGCGCCGGACGCTATGGCGTCTTTCAAGGCGGCCTCGTCCAGGCCCTGAGCCCTGGCGACTTCCATAGCCCGCTCGAGGTGGCTGACGTCGACACCTTCCAGGAAGAACGCTTCTCTGAGCGCCAGCGCAAGCTTGATCGACGCATCGGCGGACGCGACCAGGTCTGCGGCCTTAACCAGGAGATGGGCCGTGGCAGAGGTTGTCGGGCGAACGCTTCGCCAGAGATCGGCGTGCACGGGCGCTTCTTCATAGCCAGCGGCCGATTCCTGCACATGAGCGGCGAAGCCGTCATAGCCGCCGCGGTCCGCCCACTGGCGCGCCATCTTCCCCTCTGTGTCGCCGAAGACATCCACCCAGTGATGGACGAGCACCACGCGGTCGCCCCAGCGGGTTGCCAGTTCCTCGATGCGTCGCTGCGCAATCCAGGCCCAGACGCAGAGCAGGTCCGTGTAGTAGTCGATAACGAGTGGTTCAGCAGCGGGTGCCGACACGATGCAGCGCCTCCAGTGCGGCGTGAAGATGCGGGCGATGCTAGCACGGCGGTCCCGCCGCCAGGCCTATGGGCTTCCGCGTATACTCGACGCCAAGGAATCGATGGAGACCGCCATGACCACGCTGCTTGTGCTTCTGGCCCTGGTGTTGTTCGGCATCTGGGCTGTTGCCCGGTTTTATCTGCAGGGGGAAGATCTGTCGCGCTACGATCGACGCGATGGCCTGCCCGTCGGCAGTGATGCGCACGGCCAGCGGGAACCCAGCGCCGAACACCACGAGATGATCCAGACGCTGCGGGAACTGCAGAGCGCGGGGAGCAATGCGAAGGGCAAGGATCGCCTTCTGAAGATGCGCGCGGCCATGGATGCCATGGGCGAGGACGCGGACCTGACCGGCGTTACGGTCACGCCGGTAGATGCCGGCGGCGTGCCCGCGGAATGGGTGGTTGCCGATGGGGCGGCGAGTGACCGGCGTCTGCTCTATCTCCACGGCGGTGCCTTCAGTCTCGGCAGTCCGCGCAGCCACCGGGCGATCACCAGCCGCTATGCGCGCATGACGGGCTTCAGCGTGCTGGCCATCGACTATCGTCTCGTGCCGGAAAACCGGCGCATCGACTGTCTGACGGACTGTCAGAGTGCCTACCGCTGGATTCTCGAGAACGGCCCTGCCGGCCCGGAAGCGGTCGACGTGCTCTATGTATCCGGAGATTCAGCGGGCGGCAATCTGACCCTGGCCGTGATTGCCTGGGCTCGCGATGCCGGCCTGAAAGCGGCGAACGGCGCCATCGCGCTGTCACCGGCAACGGACAGCACCTTCACAAGCCCCTCCATGATCAGCAACGTCCCCACGGACCACATGCTCGGGCCCATGCTCGGCAAGCTCACGAAAGCGCCCAGGGTGCTGCTGCTCTGGGTGAGCTGGCTGACCAATCGCGTGCATCCCTGCGACCCGCGGGTGTCTCCGGTCCGCGGCGATCTGTCGGGTCTGCCACCGACGCTGGTCCATGCCAGCGAAGCTGAGATGCTCCTCGACGACGCGCGCCGCTATGTCAACAAAGCCAATGAGGCCGGCTCAGAAGCCACCCTCGAGAGTTGGCACCACATGCTCCACGTCTGGCACATCTTTGATGAGCGCCTGCCGGAGGCGTCGGAAGCTTTCACACATATTGGTCGTTTCATCGAGCTGACGACTCCGGCGGCGCTCGGTGCCGCCGAGCCGGAGTCCGCGCAGCAGTAATGACCCGCTCCCTGCTCGCGGACGTCGTCGACATCCGCCGCTGGCTCGACGACGACGCCGAACATCCCTTTGAGCACCGGCTTGAGCGGGACCGTGCGATTGGTGCGGCGCTCTCCGCAACGGCTCCGCTCGACCGGGTGCGAGCCTGGTGGACTCAGGTTGAGGCGCCAGACCCGGTGAGCCCCGGGCTTCGCATTGCGAACTATCGGCGCCTGGCGCGACTGCTGCTCTGGCTACTCGGCGTGTTTCTTGGTGTCAGCCTGGGGACCGTTGCCTTTGCCTACGATGGCAACCATCCGGTAAACCTGCTGGCGCTGCTCGGCGTTCTCGTCGGAGTGCCGTTCCTGCTTCTGTTGTTAACGCTGGTCCTGCTGCTGCCCGGCCGCATTCCCGGACTCGCCGTGTTGCGGGAAACGCTCGCCACCATGAATCCAGGGCGCTGGGTAGGGGCCTGGCTTGATCGCTACTCCGGCGGCCAGTTGTTCGCCGGCTTTGGTGCTGCGACTACCGGCTTTGCCCGCTGGCAGCTGGTCGAATTCTCCCAGTGGCTGGCCCTCGGCTACTTTCTGGGCGTGCTGCTCGCCGCAACGATTCTTGTGGCTGTGACCGATCTCGCCTTCGGCTGGAGCACGACCCTCGAGCTTACGGCCGAGCGCGTACATGGCGCTTTTCTGGTCCTGGCCTGGCCATGGCAAGGCTGGCTGGCAACGGCGGTGCCGGATCTCGCTCTGGTAGAGGCATCGCGTTTCTTTCGCCTGGATACGGCGCCGGTTGCAGCGACCGAGGCCGAAGCCCTGGGTCGCTGGTGGCCCTTTGTACTTATGACCATTCTCTTCTGGGGACTGCTACCCCGAGGCGTGCTGCTGCTTGTCAGTCGCTGGCGGCTCGGCGCTGAAACCCGCGAGCTGCTCTGTCGTGCACCGGAAGTGCTGTCATTGCTCGACCGGCTGGCACCGCCGCCGGTGGCCTTTCAGAACGTTGACGAGTCCGAGCCGGTCCCACTGGAGGCCGTGGCACCGGCGCCGGCTCTGGAAGCTTGGGATGAGGCATCGGGTGTCGTTATCTGGAACGAAGCGATTGCCGCCGCGGCCGCCCGCGAGCTCCTTCTTCGGCACGTCGGTACCCCGGGTGGTGCCCTGTTGACCCTTGGGGCCGGGCCAGACCGCGGCGACGAAGCCTTTGAGAACCTGCCGGCGGGGGTCGAACGGGTGCTGGTACTGACGAAGGGCTGGGAGCCGCCGCTCCTGGAATTTGCCGATTTCCTTGGGCGCCTTCGGGAGCACCTGGGCGCTGCAGCGACGATTGCCGTGCTGCCACTGAACGTGGCCCGGGACGGCATTGATGAGACTGATCGATCCATCTGGGCGGAGTTCCTGCAGCGCCAGGGGAGCGAAGGGGTCTATGTGCTGAGCGCAACGGTCCCCCGGGAGTCTGCGCCGTGATCCCCACCTTCGCCGTCGTCGGTCATCCCAACAAAGGTAAAAGCTCCATTGTTGCAACGCTTGCAGAAGACGAGCGGCTTGCGATTGGTCCCGTGCCCGGCACAACGCGCCGGGCGGCAGCGCATACCTTCGCCATCAATGACGTGCCGCAGTACGTGCTTGTTGATACTCCGGGCTTTCAACGGGCGGGCGCGGTGCTTGAGTGGCTAGAAGCGCGCGCCACAACCGCCAGCGCGCGTCCGGCGCTGGTCGCCGAGTTTCTTGCAGCTCACGAAGGCGATGCCCGCTTCCATGACGAGTGTGAGCTGCTGCGGCCCATCGTCGACGGGGCCGGCATCCTCTATGTGGTGGATGGCTCGAAACCCTATGGGGCGGAGTATGAGCTGGAGATGCAGATCCTGCAGTGGACGGGGCGCCCACGCATGGCGCTGATCAATCTCATTGGTGAGGATGATCATCAGGCTGAGTGGCGGCAGGCGCTCGACCAGTATTTCTCGCTGGTCCGGGTTTTCGATGCCGTGGCCGCTGACTTCGACACGCGCGTGGCACTGCTCGAAGTGTTCGGTGAGCTGGACCCTGACTGGCGGCCGCCCCTGAACGCCGCCGTGGCAGCGCTTGTCGAGGAGCGCAGCCGACGCCGTGCCCGCAGTGCCCAGGAGATAGCCGACTGCCTCGTTGATAGTCTTGTCATGGCGGAAGCGGAGCCGGTTGCCGAGGAGACTGCCGTGGCCACGACAGAGCGCCGCCTCATGGAGACCCTGAAGAAACGTTTGCGGCGCCGGGAAGAGCGCTGTCGGGAAACGGTGCAGGGGCAGTACCGCCATGAGCGTCTTGGCCGTGAAGAAAGCGCCGAGACGCTCCTCGAAACCGATCTTTTTACTGAATCCGGATGGGAGCTCTTTGGGCTTTCCCGGCAGCGGCTGCTGCTCACCGGCGCCCTGTCCGGAGCCCTTGCCGGTGGGGGTGTTGATGCGCTGCTCGGTGGTACCTCCCTGGCCCTTGGCGCTGGCATCGGCGCCCTTGTTGGCGGTGCCAGTGCCTGGTTTGGAGGGAGTGAGCTAGCCAAAGTGAAGGTGCTGGGGGAGACCCTGGGTGGCCAGGTAGTTCATGTGGGGCCCGTCAAAGCACCGAACTTTCCCTGGGTGCTGCTCGGCCGTGCCTGGCTTCACCATCAGCTGGTGGCGGAGCGGAACCATGCGCACCGGTCCGCCATCGCTGTCGCCGTGCGCGGTGAACAGAACCTTATGGATGGGATCAACGACGGACTCGCACGCGGTCTCGGCCGAAGCTTCGCCCAGATCAGGAGCCGCGGCGACAGTCCAGAGCGGCGGGAGACACTCACCCGGCAGATCGAAGCGGTTCTCGCGACGAGCTTGACGGAGTCGTCTGCGGCCTTGTGATCTGTGCCGCGGCGCAGTGCCAGGGTCTGGCCCATGCTTGGCGCTATGGACCGGTTTCTCACGATTGCGCTCTTCACGATCGCCCTGCTGTCGCTCGCCGGTGGGGCGCTTTTAGTACTGAATGGCTTCCTTGAGTATCTCCAGCTCGGCCGCTGGCGGCTGGATTCACTGCTGGATGTTGGCTACAACCTGAAACTCCTCGACAGCCGCTGGTTTCTGGCCAGTGAACCGGCTGCACTCCTTCGCCGCGGTCTGGCGATGGTGCCCGCTTTCGCCGCCTTGCTTGTCCTTGGCCCCGTCGCCTGGTGGCTGGCGAATCGTTTCGGCGCGCGCTGACCGACCGGTTTTCCGGCGCCGCTTTGAACGTCGATGGTGCTGCGATCCGGTGCAGCTTCTGAACAGACATCCGGTGTACATTGCCCGCCATGAAGTACGACGTTGCAATCATTGGCGGCGGGCACAACGGTCTCGTCTGCGCCTGCTACCTCGCTGAGGCCGGTAAACGAGTCATCATTCTGGAGCGGCGGTCCCTTGTTGGCGGTGCGGCGGTAACGGAAGAATTCCATCCCGGCTTTCGAAACTCTGTGGCGAGCTACACGGTGAGCCTGCTGCAGCCGAAGATCATTCGGGATCTGAAGCTTGAAGCCCACGGCCTCGAAGTGGTTCTCCGTCCTTATTCAAACTTCCTGCCGTTCCCCGCAGGCGCAGAGGGAGGAGCAGAAGGAGCAGGGCTTCGCACCGGTGCCAACCTTGCCGAAACGCAGGCCCAGTTCCGGCGCTTTTCCGAGCGGGATGCGGAGCGCCTGCCCGCTTACTACGACATGCTGGAAGAGGGGGCTTCGCTACTCCGCGATCTGCTGCTTGAGGCACCACCGAACGTGGGCGGCGGTCTGGCAGATGTTCTTGCGGCTGTGAAGCTCGGCAATCGCTTTCGGCGCCGGGATCGGGCGGCCCAGCGCGACATTCTCGACCTCTTCACCAAGAGTGCCGGTGAGCTTCTCGACGACTGGTTTGAGAGTGAGGCAGTGAAGGCCGTATTCGGCTTCGATGCCATTGTTGGCAACTACGCAAGTCCCTACACCCCCGGCTCCGCCTACGTGCTCCTGCATCACGTTTTCGGGGAGGTGAATGGTCAGGCGGGGCAATGGGGTCATGCGATCGGCGGCATGGGGGCCATCACCCAGGCCATGGCCCGGGAAGCGGAAGCGCGCGGGGTCACTATCCGCACGGACGCGCCGGTGGGATCAGTGCTTGTGGAGAGCGGGCAGGCGGCCGGCGTTGTGCTGACGGACGGTGAACGCATTGAAGCCGGCGCCGTCGCCGCCAATGTGAATCCGAGTCTGCTCTTTGATCGGCTTGTGGCGCCTGAGCATCTGCCGGAAGACTTCCGAGGTCGCATGCGCCGCTACCGGAACGGCTCCGGCTCTTTCCGGATTAACGTTGCGCTCAGAGAGCTACCGCAGTTTCCGTCGGCGCCGGACGATGATCCTTTCGGCGGCTCGCGGTCGGGCATCATCATGGCGCCCTCGCTCGGCTACATGGAGCGCGCCTATTTCGATGCCCGCCGTCAGGGTTACGCCAGCGAGCCGGTGGTTGAGATGCTGATCCCGAGCACTGTCGATGACAGTCTGGCCCCACCGGGCCAACACGTGGCGAGTTTATTCTGTCAGCAGTTTGCACCGCAGCCCGAGGAGGGTTGGGAGGCGCTGAAAGACACGGCGGTGGAAGTCATCTTCGATACGGTGCAGCGTTTTGCGCCGAACTTCCGCCAGTCACTGCTCGGCTACCGGGCCCTGTCTCCGGCCGATCTCGAGGCAGAGTTTGGTCTCATTGGCGGGGATATCTTCCATGGGGCCATGGGCCTCGATCAGCTTTTCTCAGCGCGGCCGGTGCTGGGTCACGGTGACTACCGCATGCCGGTTCCGGGGCTCTATCTGTGCGGTTCCGGCACCCACCCCGGTGGGGGAGTGAGCGGCGCCCCGGGCCATAACGCCGCGCAGGCAATGCTCAAGGATCTGCGCTGAGCCGAGCCTAAAGATGGCTGATCGATTATAGTCGCGGCTTCGCAGCACCCATCAGGCATTTCAGCATGGCAACGGAACTGCCGCTCGTTGACGCAGGCGCCTTCAATGACAACAGCTGGCATAAGGCGCTGGATGCCGCCTGCGAAAGCTGGGGCTGTTTCCATCTTGTGGGTCACGGTGTGTCGGAGCAGGTCCTCGACGGGATTCTTGAGGCCATGGCTGCCTTTTTTACTCTGTCCGCCTCAGAGAAACAGGCTATCGAACGGACCCGGGACAATCCCTGGGGTTTTTTTGATCGGGAACTGACCAAAAACGTTCGCGACTGGAAAGAGATTTTCGACGTTGGTCCCAGTGCGGCAGAAGGTCCGCTCGCCGGGAGCGAGCCGCAGTGGCCGGCTCTGGCCGGATTCCAGGAGGCCGTGGAAGCCTATTACACGGCGGCGGAGCAGGTTGCCGTGCGCCTGCTTGAGGGGATCAGTACTAATCTCGGTATGGCACCCGGCCACCTGAGCACCGGTTTCCAGGCCGGTCACACCAGCTTCCTGCGCCTTAACTATTACCCGCTCTGCGATGCCCCGACGGAGCATCTGGGAATCAGCCATCACACGGACGCGGGAGCGCTGACGGTGCTGCTGGCGGACAGCCAGCCGGGACTGCAATTCCAGAAGGCGGGGGAATGGCACACGGTAGCACCGGTATCCGGCGCCCTGACCATCAACATCGGCGACATCGTCCAGGTATGGTCGAACGATCGCTACCGCGCCCCCTTACACCGGGTGCTCGCCCATGCGGACGCTGTACGCTACAGCGCGCCCTTTTTCTACAATCCGGGCTATAACGTTGATTACGCGCCGCTCCCGGGCGCGCTTGGTCCCGGCGAGCAACCGCTTTACCGACCGATCAACTGGGGTGAGTTCCGCGCCGGTCGAGCAGCCGGCGACTATGCCAACTACGGCGAGGAGATTCAGATCTCGCAGTTTCGAACGGGCTGAGGCGCAGAGGGCTCTCTTTATGAAGACACTCGCTTCGCCCTCTTTATGAAGATACTCGCTTCGCCCTCTTTATGAAGACACTCGCTTCGCTCGGAGATCCTTCCGCCGCACTTTCCCGGCATCATCCCGGAGCGGTTCGTCAACGAACTCCAGGGTGCGCGGAATCTTGTAGCGCACCAGGCGCTCGCCGAGATGAGCGAGGAGGGCTTCCTCACTGACCTTCCCACCCGGGGCATCAACAATGCCGTGCACGGCCTGACCGAGGTCTTCGTGCGGCAGTCCGATGGCCGCTGAAGAGCGCACGCCGGGGAAGGCGTCGATGGCTGCCTCCACCTCGGCCGGGTAGATGTTGGCACCGCCGGAGAGAATCATGTCCGTGAGTCGGTCTGAGAGGTAGAGATAGCCGTCGGCGTCCATGGAGCCCATGTCGCCGAGACTCTCCCAGCCGCCCTCGATGGCCTTCGCCTCTGCGCCGATATAGCGGTAGGTGGTTCCCGGACCCGCAAGCGGTCGGAGATAGATTTCACCCACCTCGCCCGGCGGCAGCGTTGCGCCGTCTTCGCCGACCACCTTCATCTCGCAGGCGGGATTTGGTTTGCCGACGGAGCCCCGGTGCTGAAGCCATTCGTCGCCGCGGATTGTTGTCGAGCCCTGACCTTCCGTACCGCCGTAGAGCTCCCAGATCACTTCTGCCCCCAGCCAGTTGATATAGGCCTCTTTCAGCCAGTCGGGACAGGGGGCTGCAAGGTGCCAGAGCACGGCAAGGGAGGAGAGGTCGTAGCGGTTGCGGACAGCTTCATCAAGATTCCAGATGCGCTGCATCATGGTCGGCACCATGTAGACGAGATCAATGCCGTGTGACTCGATGAGTTGCAGCGTGTCTTCCGCATCAAACCGCGTGGTGACCACAATGTGGTTGCCCTTGAACAACCCGATCACGGCCCAGGAGAAGGGCCCGTTGTGGTACAGGGGGCCGGGAATAAGCACGGAACCGCTCATGCGGAAGCCGAGCCAGTCGGCCTCTGGATCCCAGGCGGCCGGTGATGCAGAGACGATGAGTTTCGGTCGCCCGGTGCTGCCACCGGAGGTCATGGCCTTGAAGGACGCTGCCGTTCGCTCGGGCAGGGGCGCATCGCTCAAGGTTGCCTCGGGGGTGAAGCCCACCGGAATACCCACGCCTCGCGGCGGTGTTTCACCGGCTGCCACGCCAACCACAAGACTCGGCTCGCCAAGCTCAACAATCTGATCGCGTTCGAAGGCCGGCAGCTTCGCCGACACCGGCTGCGGAGTGGCCCCGAGCTTCCAGGTGGCGAAGGTCGCTTCGAAGAACTCGATGCTGTTCGGTAGGGCGATGGTGACAAAGTCGTTCTCCCCCACGCCGAGCTCCGCATAGGCCCGCGCCAGCCGATTGGTTCGCGCTTCGAGTTCCTGGAAGCTGACCGTAGTGCCGTCGTGGGTTACCGCCGGGGCGTCCGGCGTTAGCTCAGCCCAGAAGGCGAGAATGCGGGAGAGAGAAATTGGTTCCATGGGCGCGTCCGTCAGCTCGGCGAACGACCAACGTTAGCACTGCCGTGGCAACGTATGAACCTGGTATTGGTTACTTAAGGATCAGTGCAGCTTAACAAGCTGCTGCCAGAAGACGCGCTCACCGTTCAGGTTCTCGCCGACCGAGAGCGGCTCAAAGGCGCCGCCGCTGTAGGCTGCAGAGAGTTCGAAAGAAGAGCGGCCGAGGAGGCGCGTCCAGCGCTCGTAGTCCCAGACGGTCATTTCATAGTCGTCTTCGATAACCCGTCCGTCCGGAAAGACGAAACGGGACAGGTGCGTTTCCGTGCCGTCGTGATAGCCCGTACACGCCCACTGGGAGAGCACCGTTTCCCCAAGGTATTCGAACTCCCATTCTTCGCTGGCGCCGACCTGCACAGGATTCTTCAGATCAAGCTGCAGCCAGTAGCTGGCCCCATCGTAGAGATTCCGGGACATGGCGGCGAGATGGCCGAGCATGGCCGCTTCGTCGGGGAGGTGGGCGAGGGAATTGATGGGGCAGACTGCCAGGTCGCAGGCTTCATCGAGAGAGAAGTCGCAGACGTCGGCCCGCAGCCAGTCGCCTGAATAGCCGTGGCGGGCGTAGTGAGCGCGGGCGAGATCGAGCATCTCCGCGGACGCATCGACGCCAACGGTTGCGTAACCTTCGGCGGCAAAGCCGCGCAGGAGTCTGCCGCTGCCGCACATCGGTTCGAGGATGCGACCCTCAGCAAGCCCGGACAGGCCGGTGATGGCCCCCACCTCGCCGCCGACGTCCCAGTCGAAGGCGGCGTCGTAGAGTGCGGCGTGGGTGGTGTAGATGTCGGTCATTCACTCATCCCGGGTGACCCGCCAGATGCGGCCTTCGATGGCCTCAGTCACATAGAGGGCCCCATCCGGGCCGATGGCCAGGCCGCCGGGGCGCCAGGTGGCATCGGAGGGGCGGCGCAGATTGTCTGATCCTTTGAAGCCGACCATAAAGTCTTCCGGTGGTCCGGACACGGTGCCATCGGCAAAGGGTTGGAAGGTGACCCGGTAGCCGTCCTGAGGCATGGGCGCCCGGTTCCAGGAGCCGCGCCAGGCGATGAAGGCGCCGCCGTGGTAGCGCTCCGGAAAAGCGTCGCCGGTGTAAAACACCAGGTCATTCGGCGCCCAATGCGCCGGATAGGCGTGGAGGGGTGTCTGGAAGCGACCCGCTTCCGCTTCCTTCACACCATCACCGCCGTATTCCGGCGCCAGCATGCGCTTGCCGGTTTCCGGGTCCACGTAAGTGGACGGCCAGCCGTAGTCCGCGCCTTTTTCGGCCCGATGGAATTCTTCCGCCGGTTTCTCGGCGCTGTCGCGATCGTCGT
>JBCDDI010000004.1:0-25123 GCA_039180365.1 Pseudomonadota bacterium | reverse complement strand
CTACGGGCCCATGGGGCCACCAACGCTCTTCACTCTGCCCGTGCTGCGCTTCATGAAGGACTTTGGTCTGACTCACGAGCAGCTGGCCATGGTTGCCGTGGTGCAACGTCAGTGGGCGGCCATGAATCCCCGCGCCTCCTTCCGGGATCCGATCACCGTCGAGGACGTGCTCAGCTCAAGAATGATTGCCTATCCCTTTCATCTGCTCGAATGCTGCCTGGTCACTGATGGCGGCGGCGCGCTCATTCTCACGACGGCCGATCGCGTCGAGGCGTTCCCTACCACTCCTGTCTACGTGCTCGGCGCCGGTGAGTCCGCGGAGACCCCGATGGTCAGCCAGATGGAAGACCTGACCAGTTCCCGGGCCTTCCGGGTGGCTGGCCCCGCTGCCATGGCAGAGGCGGGCATCAGCCATGTGGACGTTGATCACCTGATGATCTACGACGCTTTTGCGCACCTGCCGATTTATGGACTGGCTGATCTCGGCTTCTGTGAGCGGGGTGAGGCCGGTGCCTTCATAGCCGAAGGCAACACGGCGCCTGGTGGCCAACTGCCAACCAACACCAATGGCGGTGGTCTCTCCTATATGCACTCGGGCATGTATGGCATGTACGCCATGCAGGAGAGCGTCCGGCAGATGCGTGGCACGGCCCCGGCTCAAGTGGACGGTGCTGAGATCTCGCTGTGCCTGGGCGTTGGCGGCATGTTCGGGGCCAGCGGCTGCGTCGTGTTCGGCCGGCAGCCGAAGGCTTGAGGCCGGTTTCGCCGAAGGCGCTCGTGAGCCCGCCGTTTTGAGCAGGAGTTAGAAACGAAAAAGCCGCAATGACTGCGGCTTTTTCTTGTGTCTGACTGCTTCCGTTAGCGAGCCTCGACACTTGGTGTTTGGCCTCACTAGCCGAACTCTTCCCTCTATCCGTCCAGCGAGTCCAAACACTGTTTGTTTGGCCTCACTAGCCGGATCCTATGTCGCGTGTGTTCGCCCTGCCGAGGAGAATTACACTGTATATACATACAGACCCGGCTAGTGAGGCTGCTCAAGATACCAAACTCTTCGGAAAGTTAAACCCTATTCCGTCGCGGTCTCCCGCGGACGTGCGCAAAGTCTCGACACATCAAGATCTTAGGCGGTGCGAATCCATATTTCTTTCACTTTTAGGCCAATTCCGACGGTCCCGAATAGCCGCTGCGGCACGGGCGATTACAAATACCCTACAGCCCGGAGGTGCTGCGTTTGCGGCAGCCGGGCCGATCGGGGTTACACTCGAGGAGCGCCCGATCAGGATGTATCGCGGGAGTCAGTACTCCGACCACGGAGGCGTCGCAGCGGCAAGCGCCGTGACGAATCAGGGATCGTCGAGATGAACTCGATGTGTGGTCTGTCGCTAAGGTCCGGCAGTGGAAAACGGTCCAGGAGAGATCGCTTCGCGCCGGTGCACAGGAGTCGTTCAACGGGAGACATCCATGCATGGCGAACCCGCGCCAGCACCAAGGGCAGAAGGCGAGCGTTATGAACGCTCCCGGGATTATCTGCCCGGTCTGATCGTCTACTTTGGTCCTTATCTGCTCTGGGGCACCCTCGGCGCCCTGCTTGGTCTGCTGTTCCTGTTCTCCGGGCGCTGATCGGGGCCGCTTCAGCAGCCTTTCCCTCAGCAGCTCGTCTCAGCAGGATCTCTCCTCAGCACGCATTGGGCGCGTTGCGGTGCTCGTCGAGCTGAATAACCGTCGGCTGTTCGATACCGACAAATTCCTTGCGCATTAACCACTTCATTGCGTGGTCATAGTCATCGAAGACTTCTGTGCCACCCACGGCGCAGGCCAGCCAGTAAACGGCAGCTGAGAGCTTGCGGCTCATGTCCCCATCAATGACCACGGCCATGGAACCTCCCCTGCCTTTGAAGCTGCCCATGATGAAGCGGCTGAAAGGCATCAGAGCATCCCGCTCTAGGGTGAGACGCATACCGCGCAGATCCACCACGAGCGGCAGGGCCGGGTCGTAGGCGTCGTCGTCCAGTACGTCCTTAGCAAGCTCGTAGAGGTCGACAAGGTCGATCTCATCGCGAACCTGTACGGAGATGAGTCCGTCGTCGGTTGCGATGTGGAATCCCGGGGGCATGGCTGTCCTTTGCTCGGGCCGGCAGCTGCGGCAAATTTCCTGGGCATGCTACCGGCGAAGCCCCTCGTCCCACTGTGACACGGTTCGCATTTGGCTGTGTCACAATGCAGATCGTGAACACTATTGGTGCGTAAGGCCATGGCCGCACGAGGCGCTGAAGTCGGGGTAAGCAGGGACAGTCTCCTGGAGGATTTTGCGGCGGCAGCCGCGGTTGCCCAGGCTCACGCTGCAGAAGCGGAAGCCGCCGGCCGGCTGGCGGAGCCCACGGTCGCGGCCCTCATCGAGGCTGGTGTGGCCCGCCTTTATCTCCCTGAGTCCCTTGGCGGACTTGAAGTTGACCCGGTGACCTGTGCCCGGGTTACCGAAACCCTGTCCCGCGGCGACTCTGCGGCGGCATGGTTTGTCATGGTCGCGAATGCTTCGAAGCTCATGGCGGCCGCCTGGCCCGAGGCGACCGTAGAGCACGTCCTCGGCGGTGATCCGGACACGGTGGTCGCCGCGAGTGGCAATCGCCCCTACTCAGCGGAAGCGGGGGATGGCGGTTACTACGTGAGCGGGACCAACAGCTTCGTCAGCGGCTGTCATCACGCTCGATTTCTCATGTCGCCGGCGCTGATCGGCGAAACCATGCATATGGTCCTGCTGCCTATGGCCGACTGCGAAATCCTCGACAACTGGCAGGCGCTCGGCATGCGCGGCACGGGCAGCAACGACGTCCGCGCTGACCGGGTCTGGATCCCCGCGGTACAGGCCGTTGCGATGGCAGAGCCGGGCGCGGGAACCCCCAATCGCTATTACAGCGGCGCGCTTTATCGCTGCCCGGGACGTATCGTCTTTGCCACCTATGTACCGGCGACCCTGGTGCTCGCAGAGCAGGCACTGCTTGAGCTGGACGCCCTGGCGGAGGGGAAAACGGCCTACGCGGACACCCGGAAGCTGAAACATCGCTCCATCGCACAAATCAAAGGTGGCAAGGCCCTCGCCACTTTCCGTGCGGCTCGGGCACTGTTCTTCGACGCGCTTGAAGAAACCTGGGCTCGGGCGCAGCGTGGCGTCGCAGCGAGCGCCCTGGAGAAAGGCGATCTATACCTGGCCGGTACGCATGCCGTGCAGAGCTCGGCAGAAGTTGTGCGGCTCGTTGCCGATGCGGCAGGGACCTCGGTGATCTACCAGGGGCATCCCCTTGAGCGCATCGTCCGCGATATGGAGACGCTCCGGCATCATGGCTTTGCCAACGAAAGCCGCTATGGCAGCGTCAGTCAGCTGCGCTGGGACGCGGAGCTCGACTACCCGCTGATGCTGCGCTGAAGGCCTCTCAGCCGTCGTAGAAAAACGGGCCGTGCAGGCCGAGCAGCTGCCGCTCCCGCGCTGTTTCAGCTCGCGCCGCCGCAGCTTCGCTCACATGATTCACCGTTGCTGTGGTCCTGACCCGCTGGGCAATATCCCGACGCCCGTAGTGGGCCTGCAGGAAGTAGCGACCCTGGTCTCCGGGTAGCGACGGCAGGCGTCGATGCCACACATCGGAAACAAAGAGGCAGACGTCTCCGGCTTTC
The DNA here is from genome assembly GCA_039180365.1 of Pseudomonadota bacterium. Lineage (GTDB taxonomy): Bacteria > Pseudomonadota > Gammaproteobacteria > Pseudomonadales > Azotimanducaceae > SZUA-309. The sequence continues at coordinate 21,457 of JBCDDI010000004.1, read as the reverse complement.
GCAACAAGCGGTTGAACGGAGACGCCATTGCAGGTGAGATTCACGTCATTGTAACGATCCGGCGGCGGCCGCATGCCGGATTTGTGACTGCCGGGAATTACGCCGGTGGGCCCGCTCTCGATGGGGCAGTCGGCGAGATAAATGTGCGCACCGATGGCGAAGATGGGATAGGGAATCCGATCGTCCCAGGGTATTGAGGGGTCCCGCGGCACGTGCGGGCCTGCATCGATGTGCCAGAAGCCGCCGCCATGCTGATTTTTCTCTCGCGGCGGATTGCGCCAGCAGGTGTTGGCGATGACGTGGCAGTCCTCGCCCAGCAGCGGCTCGATCGTATCGAGAATGGCCCCGTGGCCGATGGTCTCCTGGGCAAGCGGTGAACGATTGAACATCTCGTAGCGGAAGTCCTCATCTTCCTCCGCTTCGCGCGCGCCGTCCGCGCGGGCATCTCTTGGGGTGTTGGCATAGACCTCGTCGATCTCCGCTCTGAGGGCTGCCACCTGCTCGAGGGACAGCACAGCTTCCAGCTGCGTGTAACCCAAGTCCTGGAGTTCGCGGCTCGCCAACGGCGCCTCCCCCTCGAATGGCAGCAGATAACCACCGACCCGTTTCAACATTGCCTCGCTCCCCCTGTCAGACCTAGAGTGGCCAGTTTACCGGGTCGAGGAAGTTTCATGCGCATCATCGTCTACGGGGCCGGCGGCGTCGGCGGCACCATCGGCGCCCGCCTGCATCTCTCAGGAACAGAAACCGTGCTTATGGCTCGTGGTCCTCACCTCGAGGCGCTCCGCCGTGACGGGCTTAAGTTTGTGGCACCCGACGGAGAGCACAAGCTGATGATTCCCACCGCGGCACATCCGAACGAGGTGGATTGGCGCGCCGATGACGTAGTGCTTCTGACGATGAAGTCTCAGCACACGGTGGCAGCGCTGGACAGCCTGCTGGCAGCCGCTGGTCCAGAGGTGCCCGTCGTCTGTGTGCAGAATGGTGTGGCTAACGAACGCATGGCCCTGCGCCGTTTCCGCCGGGTTTACGGCATGCTCGTGAATCTTCCGGCGATTCATATGGTGCCTGGAGAAGTAGTCACCCATGCGAACGGGACCGGTGGCATTCTCGACACCGGCTGCTATCCGGAGGGGGTTGATGAGATTGTTGAAGAACTGATGTCCCACATCAGTGCCGCCGGCTTCAGCGCCGTACCTGATCCCCAGGTCATGCGGAAGAAATACGCCAAACTGCTCATGAACCTGGCGAACCTGGTGCAGGCTGCGACCGTGCCGGCCTCTGGGTCCGAAACTCTCAAGGAAACAGAAGCAGACGCCCTGAAAACCCTCTACGGCAGGCTCCGCCGGGAAGCGCTGGCCTGTTTTGAGGCGGCCGGCATAGATTGCGCGACGACGGAGGAAGTCCGGGCGCGCCACGAGAACACCTATCGAATGGTTGATATCGAGGGCTATGAACGGCCCGGAGGCTCATCCTGGCAGAGTCTTTCCCGAGGTACCGGCAATCTCGAAACGGATTATCTGAATGGCGAGATCAGCCTGCTCGGGAGTCTCCACGGTGTGCCGACCCCTGCGAACCGTCTCTGCCAGACCCTGGCCGCGGAGATAATCGCGAAGGGCTTGAGCGCCGGCAGCTTTCAGCCTTCGGAGCTTCTGGCGCGACTGAACTCGGTGAGCGGTGCACAAGGAAACGGTTAACCATGACAGACAGCTACGCGTTTCTCAGGTTGCGGGGACCAGGTCGGGATACGACGGCCCTGCGCTCAGTGCTGCAGGATCAGCTCTTTGGCGCCTGGCGCCAGGACGGGGTGGCCGTCTGGGGTGTCTGGGCTGGTCTCTTCGGTATTGCCAGCAACGAACTCATCGTCGTCGTAGCCGCAGCAGGTGCCCGTGATCTTGAGGCGTTCACAGCGCCGCTTGCGTCGAGTGCGGTTGATGTTGAAGTGATCGACAGCCTGCTCCTTGCGCCGACGGTCCGTCCCGAGCGCCCAACGCCCTGCGATCGACCGGGCCTTTATGTATTCCGATTCTTCGAGGTGCTTGGCCGGGATGTGGAAGAGATCGCGGCGCTTTCGAAGGAAGCCTGGGAAACCTTCGAGAACACCGACGCCTATGCCGCGGAGCCGCAGGGCCTGTTTCGACAGGCCGGGCAGGGTGCTGAAGAGAGCGGGCGTATGCTGCTCGTGACCTGGTACGACGGTCTCGAGTCCTGGCAGACCTCCCGGCAGCCTAATCCGGCGGCGACGGAGAATTTTCTCCGCCGGCGGGAACTCACGGCCGGTACCGTGGCGTTAGCGACCAGGCTCCTCGAGCCGTTTGCGTAAGTCTCGCCAGCGACTGCCTACCAGTGGGCGGGCAGGCTCTGCACCCCTCTGAGCGTAATGGTGTCCTTCCAGTCCGGGTTGTCCGGATCGTCGAGCTCAAGCTTCGGCAGGCGTTCCAGCAGCACGCGCATCGCTTCGTCAGCTTCGATGCGCGCCAGCTGGGCACCCAGGCACAGATGGATCCCACCGCCAAAAGACAGCGGCTTCACCTTCTCCCGGGTGATGTCGAGCTTGTCGGGGTCCGGGAAAACTTCCGGGTCGCGATTGCCCGCGGCCAGCAGCGTGATGATTGAACGCCCTTTCGGGACTTTAAGGCCGCAAACCTCTGTGTCTTCCAGCGCGTCGCGGCCGGAGAGCTGCACGGAGCTGTCATAGCGGAGGAACTCCTCAACGGCCTGGGGCATGCGATCAAGCTCGCTCTTAAGCAGCTCGAGCTGATCACGATTCCGGTACAGGGCAATGAGCGCGTTACCCATGAGGTTAACGGTGGTCTCGTGACCCGCGGCAAAAAGCAGCGAGATGTTTGAGGTGAGCTCGTTCTTTGTGAGGGTGCCGTGCTCTGTCTCGCTCTGGACCAGTGCGGTCATGAGATCGTCCTGCGGGTGGCTGCGTCGCTCGTCGCAGAGCCCCGAAAAATAGGCGCGACTTTCCTGGGAGCTGCGATTGGATGCCTCGATCTCTTCCGGCGACATCGGTGAGGGATCGATGAGGCGCCCGTTCACTCGGGAGCCTTGCACGAACTCGGCGCGATCCGCTTCCGGAATGCCGAGCATGTCGCAGATGACGATAACCGGCAGCGGATGGGTGAACAGCCGCACCAGATCGCCGCTGCCTGCCTCGATAAAGCCGTCCACCAGCTCATGGGCGATAGCGCGGATCCGCTCGCGCATGGCCTCGGTGCGCCTTGCATCGAAGGCCTTCACCACCAGGCCCCGGAGCCGCGTATGGTCCGGCGGATTCTTCAGGAGCATGGTTTCCCGGAGCCCCTTTACCGCTGCATTGGCGTTGATTTCCGCCAGCTGTTCCTCCGTCATCATGCTGTCGTCGGCGTGCCCGAGGGTTCGGTCTCGGAGTGTGGTCTGCACGTCGTGGTAGCGGGACAGGACGATCGTATTTGCGTCCGGAAGCTCCAGCACTGGCGACCCCTCGCGCAAGGCCCGGTACATGGGATAAGGATCGGCAATGATGTCTGGCGAAAAAATGGACGCGAGGTTCAGCGGCGCATCCGCGCTGCCTTCTGCTGGCGTGGAGCTTGTCTGTTCTGCCATGGTCCTGCTGCCTGTAACGTTGGCTGAACCCTGATTCTAGCGCAGCGAGGGGGCCTGAGCTGTCGGCTGCTTCTCTTAGCACTCAGCAGTCAGCACTCAGCAGTTCTCCCGCCGCTCGGCGTGCCAGCGGCGTTCTGCTGCATCGAGGCGCTGTGCCTCGGTTGCCCGGTAACCCTGGCGCCGTTCGATCCGCAGCGCATCGAGGGCGCTTTCGGCTTTCCGGCAGGCTTCTGCCTCCCGGGCTTTGGCCTTCTTTTGTACCGTCTGTGCCCGTGCCCGCACTCTGCGGCGCTGCTCGCGCTCCTTCGCCAGCACCTGCTCGAGCTTTGCCAGGGCACGCTGCTCGGCGGCGCTTAAGGCTGCGCCGCCAACGACGTTGATGGGCGTCATCGCCGGGTCCTGCGCGGCCGGTTCCGTTTCCGGTGGGCAGCTGAACTGGACGAAGTGCAGGGCGCCGTCGGAGCCGCGGCAGCTCTGCACGACGGCGCCCACGGCCGCAGGTGCGGTGAGGGGCATGAGAAGGATCAGCGTCAGGGGCACCTTTGCCTGGCGCAGACAGGAATACGTTTTGGGCATGGTGAGAATCCCGAATCGGGAAACTCACTGTGGCGCCGCCGGCGACTGTTGGGGAGGGGAGTTGGTCAGCTTTGAGCGCACGACGCCAGCGTCTGCCGTCGTGCGCGATCAACCCGATCAGCGCATGAGCACGCTACTGGCTGGCGAGCCAGTCGTCGTCTGATCCCTCGTTGATGCCCTCAAACATGAAGGTCGACAGGTAGCGCTCGCCGGTATCGGGCAGCATGACCAGAAAGACGCTGCCCGCAGGGGCATCGTTCGCGGCCGCCAGGCCGGCGGTAAGCGTTGCACCGCCGGAGACTCCGGTGAAGATGCCCTCCTGCTGCGCAAGCCTCAGGGCCGTCTGCGCTGATTCATCCTGATTCACGCCGATAATCTGGTCGGCAACGTCAGGATTCAGCACGGCCGGGACGAAGTCCGGCGTCCAGCCTTGAATCATGTGTGGGTTCCACTCAGCGCCGGCCAGGAGCGAAGCCTGCTCCGGTTCCGCACAGACGACTTTCAGATCAGGTCGGGCCGCTTTCATCACCTGGCCGGCGCCGGTCATGGTGCCGCCGGTGCCCCAGCCGGTTACCCAGTAGTCGAGGCGTTCACCGGCAAAGTCCCGGAGAATTTCCGGGCCCGTGGTGCTCGCGTGATAGGCCGGATTCGCCGGATTCTCGAACTGCCGCGCGAGGAACCAGCCGTGTTCAGCGGCGAGCTCCTCGGCCCGTTTCACCATGCCGCTGCCTCTCTCTGCCGCTGGGGTGAGGATCACTTTGGCGCCAAGGGCGCGCATGATCTTGCGCCGCTCGATGGAGAAAGTTTCGACCATCGTTGCCACGAAGGGGTGGCCGGTTGCGGCGCACACCATGGCTAGGGCAATGCCCGTATTGCCGGAGGTGGCCTCCACCACGGTCTGGCCCGGCTTTAATGCCCCGGAGTCCGTTGCGTCTTTGATGATGGCGTAGGCCAACCGGTCCTTCACGGATGCCAGCGGGTTGAAGGCCTCGACCTTCACGTACATGTCGACGTGATCAGGTGCCACCCGGTTGAGTTTGACGATCGGCGTGTTGCCGATGGTCTGAAGAATGTTGTCGTAGATCACTGCTCGCCTCCTCTCCCCGGAAAATTGGGGGAGAGAACCTTACCCCAGCCCCGGTAACGGAGCCAGAGTCGGCGGCGCTCAGAGGTTCCAGCTCATGCCAACGGCGAACTGGTTGCGATCGTAGGCGGCGCGGGGGTCGGTGGAATCAACGGCGTCGAGTTCCGCGCTGACCATGATGTGGTAGCGCTGGCGAATGCGGTAGCGGGCTTCAAGGTAGCCGAAGAGGCGCTCGAGGGTTTTCTCTCCGGCGGCTGCCTGATCGAAAGCGAAGCCGTTGGGGAAGTCGTAGCTGCGATAGACGACGCCGGCTTCCGCAGAAAAGCGGCGAGCGCGGAAGGCCAGCTCGGCCAGGCCGCTGTGGCGATCGTAATCGTCGTACCCTTCGAAGTTGTCCTTGCGCATCGCGTACCGATAGCCGAGAGAGACGTCGAGCTGTCGGCCGAGTTCCTGAACCAGCTTCACGCCGCCTTCGTAGAAGTCGAACTGCAGGTTGTCGTTGGTGTTGAAGCGCACGCCGTCAGCGTTCTTCGCCAGCCGGCGCGTGTAGTCGCGGCGAAAAGCGTCCGCGGAGAAGCGCAGCTCCGTGCGTTTCAGCACGTCGAAGGACAGGTGGGCGCCGAGCTGGTACTGCTCGTGGGTGAGGTCCAGGTAGTCAAGGTCCTCGTCCGTATCAAAGTCGTTGTTGAACTTGTTAATGAAGGCTTCGGCGGAGAGACCGTAGCCCAGACGACCGCGTTCGCGATGGTAGTACACGTGTGGCCCGAACTTCGTGCGCTTGAAGCGGTCGGCGATGTTGGTCGCTCCGACCAGCACATCGGACCCGTCGGTGCGGTCGTAGTAGTTCTCATCAAGACTCGTGATGGCGAAGAAGCTGCGGAAGTACTGGTAGCCGTTTTCCCTGGGGATATGCACGCGTCCGCCGAAAGCGATGCGGTTGCGGAAGGCGTTGGCGTTCTGGAGCTCTTTGGCGGTGAACACCTTGCCGTCAAAATCGTAGCGGAGCGAGAAGTGGCCTTTCTCATGGGGTGCCCAGCGGAACTCAACGTCCGCATCGAGGGGTATGAAGCTCCCGGATTGGACCACCGGCACCACCTCCGGTGCGCCAGGCAGCGCAAGATCGATATAGCTTGCACTGGGTGCCCGGTAGGCGTTGCTGTCGCTGCCGTAGCCGGCGTTAAAGGAGAAGCGCAGAAAATCGCGCAGCCGCGCCGGTTCGTCGAGCTCAAGGGTCGGCCGTTGCCGATGCACTTCCGGCAGACTGGCAATGGCCTGCCGCGACAGGCGTGCCAGCTTCGCTGAGGCCTGCGGATGCGTGCCGGCCTGGCGGAACCAGCCGTCGGCGTTGCGGTAGTCCTGTTGACGCCGGGCGATCAGGCCCAGGTTGTAGTAGGCGAGTGGTGCGAGCCGTTCATAGGCGGCGGCGGTGGCGAAGGCGGCTTCTGCGGCTTCGTACTCACCAAGGCGGAAGCGGGCGGCGCCGAGGTTGTAGAACACCACCGGGTCCGGGTAGCCGGCCAGCGACGCTTTTTCAAAAAGCGCCGCGGCGGCGCTGTGATCGCCCCGCCGAAAGGCCGCACGGCCGTCGGCATAGAGACTCGTGCTGTAGCTATCGAGCTTGCTCTCTGTCGCGGTCGGCGTGGTTTCCGGAGCCACTGCATCAGCCGCTTCTGCGCTGGGCAGAGTCGGAAAACTGAGACTCAGAAACGCGAAAAGGCAGCCTTTGAGGAGGGCTGCCTGTACCGGCCGGAGGCGTGGGGTATCAGCTGTCCAGGTCATCGTCCATCCCGTCCGTGGGTTCATCGTCCATGTGGTCGTCGTGCCAGTCGTCTTCGTACATACCGTCGTCTTCCGGCATCTCTGGAAACTCTGGCTGCAGATCGAGTTCGTCGAGTTCGTCGGCGCTGTCGAAGGCCGCAATTTCGGCGAGACGCTCGTTTTCGTGGCGTGCGGCGATAGCCGCCTCAAGGGCTTCTTCCTGCTCCCGCGCCTCAACCTCGCGACGTTCCGACTCACGCTCTTCAAGTTCCGCGGCGGCTTCCGCGTCGAAGCGGTCCATGCGATCCGTGAGCGTGGCCATGGCGTCTTCGGTGTCAGTGGTCGGGATCTCCGTGAGTCTGAGTTCGAAGGCTTCGAGGTCAGCGGAGTCGTCAAAGACCTCCAGAGTGATCTCCAGCTCATCGAGTTCCGGGGTGACCGGCTCTTCCGCCGCCCAGGCGGGGCAAGCGAGGGTGAGTGTGGCGGTCAGTGCCAGCGGCGTAAGCCAGGATCGGGACCAGCCCGCGCGGGTGTCCGTTCCAGCGTGATTCATTGTTCTGCTCCGTTATCGTTCACGGCGACCTTGAGCCGGAACGTCTTCGTACCTTTAGGATGAGAGAGGCGGGCGATAAGCACGTCCGTGCCCGCTGTGCGACCGACGAGGGGCAGGCGCAGGACGTTGGTGCCGGCTTCCAGCGTCGTCTGCCAGGACAGGTCCGATTGACCGTCATAGCCGACGAGTTCAACGCCCACTGGCAGGCTCAGGGAGAGTTCCGCATCTGCCAGCGCTTCTTCGGCGGAGAAGGCGAGTTTCACCGGGGTCACCGTATCCGCGGCCAGCGTGATCTGCGGCAGGGCGGGTGCCTCCGGTGCGTCCTGTACAGGAGGAGGCGCTGTGACCAGGGTCACAAGCAGCCAGGCGGCGAGAACCGTTGCTGCCAGCGCTGAGATGGCAGCACCGCGACGGGGGATCGCCCGGCGTTTCTGATTCTGCTCTCGGACTGTCTCACCGGCGCTGATGGCTTCGTTCATGAGCCTCGTCATCAACTCCGGCTCCGCGGCGGCGATGGGCAGCGCCTTGAGGTCATCGCGCAGGGTCTGGCGGGCCTCGAGTTCGTTTGTGCAGGACGGGCAACCCTGAACATGCAGGGCCATGGCGGCGGCCGTACGATCGTCGACACACTCTGTGTTCGAGATCGCTGACTCGCGGTCGGCCGTCAGACCGTGATGCTCGATCGACTGACTGCTTACGCCGTCGAGATAGTCGTCAAGTTTCAGAATTACTTCGCTGCAGTTCATAGGGTTGCTCGCGTCCTTACCCTTCAGCACGTCTGCTGGGCCCAAAGGGTTCCCTTTCTTTTCGCGCGGTTGTGGTTGTGTTATCCGCGTCATCTTCTGCCCCGGTTAGCGCCTGGTCGTCACGGTCTTCCCAGAGCAGTTCCCTGAGCCGTGCGCGCGCCCGGCTCAGGCGCGATTTCAAGGTTCCTGTCGGGGTGCCTGTCATGGCTTCCAGTTCACGGAGGGTGTAGCCCTCGGCGTCGTGCAGGAGCACGAGCACCCGATGGGTTTCCGAAAGGCGAGCGAGGGCGCGCAAAAGACGCTCCTGGCGGCGCGCTGCGGCATCGAGAGTGTCTGGATTTGCTTCACTCTCTGGGGCAACGCGGTCCAGAAGACTGTCATCGTCTACCAGAATCAGCGGCCGGCGGGCGCGGGCCCGGTGCTGGTCGACGAAGCGGTTGTAAAGGACACGACGTAGATAAGGGGCCGGATCCTCCACGTGATCCAGGGCGTCTACGTCCGCATAGAGCCGTGTCAGCGTCTCCTGCAGGAGATCTTCCGCGTCCGCACGGTTGCCCGTCAGGCGCTGGGCCAGGCGGAACAGCCGATCAAACTGAGGCTCAATCAGCTTCGAGAACTTCGCCGCGCGGGCGCTGGCATCGGCATCGGACGTCACTATCTCTTGGCCACGGCGTCAGTCGCGCCGGGGGATCCTTCCGGGGTCGAATGGAAGGGTCAGTCTTTTTCAGAGCGCCAGCGCGCTCAAATGCACAGACCACAAAACGACTGTTCGACATTGTGATTTTGAGAGGTGCATCGCGAAGCGCGGGGGAGAGCGAGGAATAATGCTGGCTGCGAGGATAACGGCAAGCAGGAGCTTCCCGTGCAACGGTTCGAAGTTTTACAGGACTGGATACGCGTCGAGAACTACGAGGTCGATGCCGGTCAGCTGCGCACCTATGAATTTCACGTGGTTCGTGATGAAGAGATGGGTCGCGTAACCCTCACGATTAAGTGTCTGGATGCTGAGGAAAAAACCATCCGGCTGGATCCAACGGTCCTTGCCAGCGCCGATTCCTCCTTTCCTGAAGTTGCCGAGCGCCGCATCAAGCGACTCTACGCCCTTGGCCTGATCTGAGGCTGCTTCTCTCCCCCAGGCTGCTCAACAGTCCGCGATTGCCTTGACGGTCGTGGACCCGCCCGGCATGGTGCGGCGCACCTGTTCGAACGGATCCGATCATGCGTCTGCCTACCGTCCGCCTGTCATCTCGAGTGTTGCTGCGCCGCTTCGCACCCCTTGCGGTCTTGGGTCTGCTGCTGGGAGGCTGCCAGAGCGCAGGGAACTCTGAGGACCTCTCTCAGGACAAGGGCGCACAGGCGACTGACAGGTTGTCCTGGCCCCACGGCGGCATGGTATCTGTAGCCAATCCCTACGCGGCGGAGGCTGCGGCGGCGGTTCTGGCGCGCGGTGGCCATGCTGTTGATGCGGCCATTGCCGCCCATACGGTGCTTGGTCTTGTGGAACCGCAGAGCTCCGGGCTCGGCGGCGGTGCCTTTATGCTCGTTTACGAGCGGGCCACGGACTCTCTCGTCGCCTATGACGGACGTGAGATTGCGCCCGCTGGCGCCCGGCCTGACATGTTTATGGTGGACGGTGAGGTGATGGGGTTCCTCGCCGCCTGGCAGAGCGGCCTTGCCGTTGGTGTACCCGGGGCGATCGCTCTCTATGAGCACGCCCATGAGCGTCACGGCCAACTGCCGCTGGCGGATGCCCTCGCCCCTGCCATTACCCTGGCGGAAGACGGTTTTGAGGTGTCTCCCCGGCTAGCCGGGATGCTGACGCGGATCGCCGGGCCGAGCCGGCTCGACGACAATCCCGCAACGGCCGCCTACTTTTATCCGGACGGTCAGGCGCTGGCAGCCGGTGACATCCGTGACAATCCTGCCTATGCGCAAACGCTGCGCCGCTTTGCGGAGGCCGGTGCGGATTCTTTCTATCGCGGGGATCTCGCGGAAGCGATGGTGAGCGCCGTGCAGGCCGAACCGGACCCCGGCACCATGACCACAGAAGATCTCGCCGGCTATGAAGTCGCGACGAGAGAGATGGTCTGCGGGGCCACCGGCCCCGAGACGCTCTGCACCATGCCGCCGCCCTCCTCGGGACTGATGCAGATTATGTTGCTCAAGCTCTACGACGCGTTTTTTGATGAGAGTGCGGCCCAGGGCGCCGGTGAGGGAGTCGACCTCGCCGCCTTTGTTGACGCACAGCGTCTTGCCTATGCGGATCGTGATCACTATGTCGCTGACGCAGACCGGGTGCCCGTGCCGGTGCAGGAGCTTATTGATCCCCGCTATCTCGCGGCCCGGGTCGATGACCGCGTGGCACCTGCGGGGGTCGCGAGCCCCGGGGATCCCGGCGCCGTCCTTGGCCTCGAACCGACGCTCGATCGCTGGGGGCGGGATACGACTGAGGAGGTTGCCGGGACGACGCACTTTTCCATCGTTGACCCCGCAGGGAACGTGGTTTCCATGACGGCAACGGTGGAAGCGCCTTTCGGTTCTTCCCGCTGGGCGGGCGGCTTTCTGCTCAATAACCAGATGACCGATTTCGCCCGTGAACCGACCCTCAACGGGCAACCGGTCGCGAATCAGATAGCGCCTGGTAAAAGGCCGCGCTCTTCCATGTCGCCGGTCATCGTTTTTGACGAAGCCGGGGCCCTTAAGCTGGTGGCAGGTTCTCCCGGCGGCAACTCAATTCCCGCCTACGTGGGCAAGGTGCTCATCGGCCTGCTCCGGGCCGGGCAAACCGTGCAGGACACCGTTGATGCGCCAAACATCATTGCCCGGGGTGCGCGGGTCCGGGTGGAAACCGGCGTTCCCCGCGGCGCCGAGCAGGCGGCGGAGCTTAAAGCCCTTGGCTATCCCGTGCAGGAACGGGAAGGGGAGAACTCCGGGCTGCATGTGATTGTGGTGACCGAAGAGGGTCTTGAAGGGGCGGCCGATCCGCGTCGGGAAGGTCGGGTGATTGCTGTCGCGGCGAGCGAGCGTCCCTAGGCTTCCGCTGCCCACCCAAGCCGATGCGGTAAAGTAGTAGCCGCATTTACTCCGGAAGCGAATTCCATGCCCTTACCTGCCTCGGCCTTACCGCGGCGCAGACTGCTCTGCGTCCTAGCGGCAGGCGTGCTCTGTTTCGCAACGTCTTTCAGCGCATCGCCGGTTGTCGCCGGCAACACACCGGAACGGTCATCCACCGGCATGGTGGTGTCTGCGAACAGCGGCTCCTCAGCCGTTGGCGTTGAGGTCATGCGGCGAGGGGGCAACGCCATCGATGCGGCTGTTGCGGTGGCTTTCTCGCTGGCAGTGACGCATCCAACGGCCGGCAACATCGGCGGCGGTGGTTTTCTCGTTTATCAGGGGTCGGAAGGCGCGCCTGTTGCTTATGACTTCCGGGAGACTGCACCCGCGGCCTCGCACCCGGAGATGTTTCTCGTTGACGGCGAGTACAGCTTCGACCGGCATCATCTATCGCACATCTCTGTCGGTGTGCCTGGCACCGTTGCCGGACTGCACCTCGCCTGGCAGGACGGAGGTTCCTTACCTTGGGCCGAGCTTCTTGCGCCTGCTATCGCCCAGGCCCGGGACGGCATCCTGGTCACCGATGGCCTCGCTCGATCCCTTAGCCGTGTGTTGCCGAGGATGGAGAGTTATCCCGCTTCCATCGCCAAGTTCACAAACGATGGTGAGCCTCTGGTGGCTGGGCAGCGCTGGCGTCAGCCTGAGCTTGCAGAAGCGCTGGAACGGATAGCAGCTGAGGGTCCGGATGGTTTCTACAAAGGGAAAACGGCTGAGCTGATCGTCGCGGAGATGGTTCGCGGTGGTGGGATCATCACCCATGCGGATCTGGAAGCTTACGAGGCGAAGCGGCGGACACCCGTGCGCGGCAGCTACCGCGGCTTCGAGGTGCTTTCCATGCCGCCGCCGAGCTCCGGCGGCACGATCATCATCCAGATGCTGAACATCCTGGAAGGTTATGATCTCCGGGCTTCAGGCTTCGGCGCTGCGGCAACGCTGCATCTCATGACGGAGGCCATGCGCCGCGGCTACGCAGATCGGGCTCGTTATCTCGGCGACCCGGACTTTGTGGAGATGCCCCTTGAACGGCTGACCTCGAAGGTCTATGCGGAGGAGCTCCGGCGGACCATCAATCCGGAACGTGCTTCCGTTTCTTCTCCAGACAGTTTCCGTTGGCCCGCTGAAAGCCCGCAGACGACCCACCTCAGTGTCGTTGACAAGGACCGCAACGCCGTCTCGCTGACCTATACCCTCGAGTACAGCTATGGCTCCGGGATCGTCGTTCCCGGCGGTGGTTTTCTGCTCAACAACGAGATGGGCGACTTCAATGCCGGCCCAGGCCTGACGGACAGTACGGGCCTGATCGGCACACCGGCCAACCTCGCAGAACCCGGTAAGCGGATGCTCTCGAGCATGAGCCCGAGCATTGTCAATCGCGATGGTGAGGTGTTTATGGTGACCGGTACCCCCGGCGGCCGCACAATCATCAACACGGTACTGCAGACGATACTCAACGTGATAGATCACGAAGTCAGTGCGCAGACCGCTGTCGACCTCGGGCGTATCCATCACCAGTGGCTACCGGATGTGATCTATCACGAGGCGCAGGGATTTTCGCCGGATACCCTGGAGCTCTTGCGCCAGCGCGGTCATGTGCTCCAGGAAATTGAAAACATGGGCGTTGCGGAGGTCATCATCGTTCGTGACGACGGTCTCGAGGGCGGCGTGGACCGGCGCCAGGCGGACGGCGGGGCCGTCGGCTACTGAGTCTCGTCCGACCGGTCGACGGCTACTTGATGCTGATCTTCAGGGGAATTGTCGCGCCGGGCGCGCTTGCCATGACCTGGCTGTAAACCCGATCGTCCCAGCGGTAAAAGACCCGATAGCCCGTAACCTCGCTGGACTCAACGCGCTCGGTACGGCAATTGAGGCCAAGGTCCCAAGCGAGCAGAGCGCTCAGTTTTTCAGTGCCCGGCTTGTTGTCACAGTGCTCGACAAGCTCTGCGGGGGCAGTAATCGGCTCTACGTCCACCACCGGCGCGTTAACGCGCAGCTCACTGGCCTGGACGGTCGCCGATCCGGCAATCATGACCAGGGCACAGCTGAGGGTATGGGGAAGAGAGTCTCTGAAACGGGTCATGGTGCTTCTCCGATGTTTGACCAGCCCAGGGTTTCAAGGGTGGTAACGTCCGTGCTTGTGAGCCCCGAGTCCGCAACGTGCATCTGCACCCGATGTGTGCCGTCGGACTCGCGGATCGCGACGAAACGGGCGCCATCAATTCTGTCGTTCAGAGTTTGGGCGAAACGATTGGCACGCGTGCCTGACTCGAAGACGATGCCGGGCGCCTCGATGAGCTCCTCACCAGCCGCCATGGTCTTCGCGCTGATTTTTGCCTGATGACCGGCGACTTTGTTGGCGTAGGCGACGGCTCCGCTCGGCAGGGTGGTTTCGCGGCTGATGCGGGTGGGCCCGTAGTTGTAGGCGGCAAGGGCCCGTTCTACGTCACCGTTGCTCTGATCGAGCAGCTCGCGCAGATAGCGGGTGCCCAGTTCAATGTTGAGGCAGGGATTGTAGAGCTCGGCGACCCTGGTCACGCCAAGGTGCCTGGCCGTCCCCGGCCACTGTATCTGCATGATGCCGTGGGCGTTGGCGTGGGAACGGGCGCCCGGATCCCAGGCGCTTTCCGTGGCGGCAACCGCCAGGAGCAGGTCCACGGGCACGTCGTGCATTCGCGAGGCAATCTCGAAGCAGGACTGATAGGGATAGTTGTCCTGACTTGCCCAGGCTCTGGCCGACCAGCTGCTGCCGAGACACAAGACGATGAGTGCCGCTGCAGCGAGGAAGGCACCTGTTGATGCGGTTGATCTGCTCATTGGCCCGTGATCTCCCTCACCCGTGCTTCCAGGAGCGCCTGCTGAATCGGATCCACCGCATCAAAGACCACCTCGTAGCTTCCGGCGCCGCGCTTTTCGACCCGGAACTCGTGATCGAGCTCGCGACCGAGTCTTGCCGCGAAGCCTTCCGCCGACATCTGGCTGTGGAAGGGTACCCAGACGGCCGTGATCGCACCGGTTTGCTGGGCGAGGGTCCAGGACCCTGGCTCAAGCGCTGCTTGATCGAGCGCTGGAGTCTCCAGAGGCGCCGAGTCGAGAGCCGCGGATTCTGCTGCCGGTGTTCGCAGTACGGCGTCGGCCAGCATGTCAGCAGCGCCGGTCTTCGCTAAGTCGTCAGCAGGCTGGGCCGACGGTGCCGGAGCCTCCGGCGCCGTGAGCGCGGTGACCGGATTCAAGGTGGCTGCGGGCTCTGCGGGTTCCTCGTCGCGCCAGATCGCAGTCTCTCCCGTCGGCGCTGCGGCGCTTTGCGGTCCCCGGGCTTCAGCGGTCGGCTTCGGGGCTGGGCCTTCGGTCGCGTCGTCCTGGTTGAGGGTGGTTTTTGGTCCGGTTACCGGCACGTCCTCGAACAGGGTGTGCGAGGTCTGATCGATGAGTCCGTCCCAGAGCTGCGAGAGCCTCTCCTGGGCATCCGTGAGGATCGGGCGCGTGGGCGCGTCCATGGCGGTTGCGATGAACAAGGTCAGCAGACCGCCTGTAACAATACCGATGAGAAAGCGCATGCGGGCCTCCTTGCGTTGAACGCTAGAGCTGGGCCACGCCGTCGGGCGTGTGGTTCAGATGAATGGCTCGCCATTCAATGGCGTCGCCGTGTCTGGCCAGGAGCTCGTCGAGCTCGTTAAGCCAGCGGTCCGTGCGGTTTTTTGGTCGCGTGCAGACGCCGGTGCGAATGTGCCGGGACAGCTCCCGGGCGGCGCCGCGATCGCGGACGGCAATGGCATAAAGACCGGCATCCGGGAGGTCGTCCATGGAGGGGGGCACCCGCAGACGGAAGCGGCGCTCACCGGCGCTTGCTTCCACGAGCCGGGCATCACAGGACGTGCTCTTCAGGCGGCGGTTGCTGCTCGAGAGCACAAAGAGATAGGCATCACTCATGAGGTCGAAGCTCACTTCCGCACATTCTCTGGAGCGAGCCTGGCTGCTGTCGCAGATACCGGCGCGCTCGGCGGCTTCCACCCGGAAACCTGAGAGCAGTGCGGGTAGTGCCGGGCTGTAACTTCCGGCAATGGTTTCCACGGGCGGTGAGCTGCGACCGGACCGCTGTGCCCCGGAGACGTAGACCGTTGCAACCTGCTGAGCCGATCTGCCGTCTGCATCAGCAAGCAGCAGGGCGAACTGCTGCACGGGACCCGGCGTTCCGGCGTCGCTTGCCATAAGCGTCAGCACCCAGTCCGCGTCGTCACTTCGAGTGGTGAGCGCGACGATGGGGGTGGTTGCCAGCTCGCTCTTCAGGCTGGCAAGTACCCGGGTTTCATCGGTGCTGGTTCCGGGTGCCAGGTAGACAGGTCCGTTTAAACCTTCCGGGTGCGCGCAGCGCAGGTGCTCGCGCATGAGCCTGGCGATGTCGCGGCTGGCCTGAACGGGCAGGGGACTGTCGACGCTGCCGGTCGGTGCACCGGCAACCGGCTGGCCCAGGGCGGCGCTTTCCGTCGCGGTCAGACGCCCGCGCCAGCTGTGATTAATGCCGCTGACCCAGACTGACTCCGCCAGATCGATCATGCCGATGTTCAGCTTGTGGTAACGGGTACCGTCGCGCTCGATTTCAACGCCGAGGAGATAGACTGGGTCCGCCATGACGTTGCAGCTCGAGGCCCGATGGTTCCCCCAGGCGATACGGACTCCGGACTCCCGCAGCAGCCGCTGCGTGAGGTGTGCTTCCACCGCCTGATGCAGGCGGCTGGTCTGGTCGGTCGGTCTACCACCGGAAAGCGTGACCAGGTGGATGGTCTCGCCTTTGAAGCGGGGGTGTTTACCCAGAGTTGCGGACAACTCCGGCAGCACCTTGGTGTCGAGCCAGCGCCCGAGTTCGCCGGTAAGCAGCCCGGAGCTGGCGCTGGCCGGCAGGGCGGCGAGCAGCAGGGTGCCAAGCAGGAGGGGAATTAGGATCAGTTTTTCAGGAAGCCGCGACATGACGAACGTCTCCGAAGCGGTCGATGACAAGCTCTCCACGGCTGACCCGGTTCAGGTGGCGCTCGATCTGGTTGGAAATATGGCGTGGCAGGGCAATACCCCAGCGGTAGCCGTTGATGTTGCTGCGTTCCTGGCGGAGGGCATCGACCACGAGGCCCGGAATCGAGGGCAGCAGCAGTTCATAGACCTGGCCCGGTGAGCTGGTCTCGAAGAAGCGATAGCTCTCGTTCAGGCTGAGGACGTCCCGTTCCTGGAACGCGTAGACCGTGATGTCGCCCCGGGCAATGAGGCGCATGAAGTCGCCATCGGAGGCGAAGCGGAGCACCAGGCCTTCTTCTTCGGACTCGCTGGACTCTGCAGCAGGAGGTTCTGCCGGTGTCGCATCAACCGTCGAGGCCGTCGGTGAGCTTGGCGCGAGAGCAGGCTGTCGCGGTTCCGGCGCAGGTGTCGGCTCCACAACCGGGCGCTCAATGGTTGTTGTCGGCGTCGCAGCGGCAACGGCTGGCGTTGCTTCGAGGACCGGCTTCGGCATCGGCAGCGGGGCGACCTCGGCGACTGGTGCGGGGACAGGTTCTACTGGCGCCTCCGTCGGAGTCTGCTGCACTGGCTCCTGCGGTTCTTCAATCGGTGTTGCCGCTTGCTCCGGCAGGACCGGCGCGTGCGGCGCTGTATCGGGCGCCTCAAGGCTCGCTTGTTCTTCCGTTGGCGCTTCCGTGTTTTTCACCAGGGCGAGAATGGCAATGAGGCAGAAGGCGATGATGGCCATGAACCGCATGACGTCCGCCTGCAGCGATTCGCTGTCGCCGTAACCCTGATGGCCGGGTGTCATCATTGGGGAATGTCCCGCGGGATTCGGTCGCGTCCAAGGGCGTCTTCCAGCCGTCGCGTTACGGCGATGAGCTCGTGCATCTCGCGGCGGTTGTTGCGGTCATAGAAAGCGTTCAGGCCGGCGCCCACGGTCATGGTCTTTCCCAGGCGCATCAGATAGCTGCCAACGCCGCCGACGATGGTGGTGGTCAGCGCAAGCAGGATGCCGCCGTCCACAAGCTTCTGCAGGACCGATCCGGCGCTGTCCACGAGCGCTTCACCGGGATCGCCGAGGGCCGCCTGGAGGGCGCTGCGCATGCCAACGGCGGTCCAGATGACGCCGATGCCGACAAACAGGTGAATCCACACATCGAGGAGCTGATCGAGCTCCACCACTTCGGTGAAGGCGGGCTCCCCGTGCGTGCTGAGGATTCGCTGCAGACGCGTGAGGTTCATGATGTAGACCGTGAGGATCACTGCAAAAAGCCAGACCGAGTGACCGAGATTTGCGTCAATCCAGCCGCCGAAGCTGGCTCGGGAAGACACCGCCGCTTCCGGCGGTGCGACCATGAGGAGTGCAAGGAGCGTCAGCACGATGCCGGTTCCGGCACCCCAGCCGAAACCCCAGCCGCGCCGGCCGGGTGCTTCGAGGCTGCCACTTTCCTGCACTCCCTTGCTCACCGGACGTCCCCGGCGAGGCAGGCGCGACAGGTGGCTTCGAGGACCAGGTCTGTCTCTTTAAGGAGCGTATCGGCCCGATAAAAACTCGGCGCATCGTTGCTCGCCCGGAGCAGGCCCAGTTCCTTATCGTGCAGCTCGGCGCGCATATCGGACATCACCTGCTTCCGGATCGGGCAGGTCTGCGAGCAGGTGTTGTAGTCCCCCTGCAGCGAGACGAACTTCACGTTGAAGTAGCGGTTGTAGAGACCTTCTGCCTGACGCCGGCTGATCACGCCCATCTCGTGCACCCGCATGAGGTGATCGCTGAAGGCCCGGCGGTTCTCTTTATCCGGGTTGGCTTCGGCGATGGCGAGGAGCGATTGGAAGTAGCCGTCGAACTGATATTCGCAGCCGCTCCCTAACTTGGTTTCTACCGTGCGCATGGCGCCGTCCAGGTCACTGCGCAGGTTCACGGCGCAGTAGTCGGGATCGGTGGTGGTACAGGCGGCCGCAAGCGCCGCCAGGGGAATGATGAGCATGAGTTTCATGGCTTGTTTCGCTTTCATGAGGGCGTTCTCCTTGTTGCCGCTTACATCGCCAGCGGGCTGACGAACTCAGCGTCGCCGATGGCGTAGGGCGGGGAGGCAATGGGGGTATCTATGGCGGATTCGCCAAAGAGGATTTCCTTCACCCCGCCGACCACCGCGGACATCTCCGGCGTGATCATCCCGAAGGACTGGTTCAGCTGTTCCATGAGGGCGGCGCGGCTGATTTCCTGCTGGGTGGCGGAGATGAGCAGCGAGGCTTCCTCCATATCCAGGTAGATGTCCGAGGCCACCACCGCGAGTGACTGACTCGGTGCGCTCTGACTCGTGGCCACCAGGTCGTAGTACTGCTTGAAGCGATCTGACAGTCGCACGCCGGACCGACCCCGGAGCGCCGGGCGGTCTTCCTGTGCCGCTGCGGCGGTGCCGGCTTCGCCGAGTAGCGTGTTCTGCAGGGAGGTGGGCGTGGTGCGCTGGCCGAGTTCCTGGCGCAGGCGTTTCTCAAGACTCGAACGGGTGGAGTTCACGGCCCGCTCCATTTCCGGAAGCCGATCGCTCATGACTTCGAGCATCTCCAGATACGTGGCACCGAGCTGCTTGGAGATCCTTTCACAGCCCTGATCACCGTCCGCCCCCTGACAGAGGCTCTCCGTGTAGAGCTGCTGCTGCATGTCGAGGCGATGAATGATCTGCTGGAGGTTGTTTTCCATGTCTTCGGCAACCTGCCCGGTCTCCCGAATGTCTTCGAGGACGGTGGTTGGAAAGAGGCGCACCACTGGTCCTGAAGACGTGGTTGCCTGAGTCGTCGCGGCACTGAGGAAGGCCCAGACCGCGAGCGCAAGAGCGGCCAATGCGCCGTAGCGTCGCGCCGGGTGGCCGGTAGTGGGGTTCGGATTCATCGGATAACCTCCGTTGCGTTTCCTTCTCTGCCGCCCGTGAGACCTCTCCCGGTCCCGGGGCTGCGTTTCGTTTGGCGAGACGCCCTTTGGCGCTCAGCGTCGGGACCGTGCGTTTGTCTGTCAGCCGTCCGCATGGTGTTCATGGTGACGGACGGCAGATGAACGGCCCCTGAATCTGCTTTGCGGATCAGATTTCGGTGGCCGCGAGGTCCGGCTCAAGGGCTACGCGGATACGCACGGACTCGCCGGGATCGTGGCTCATACGCTTTTCAAAGGTCTGGCCCGCGTATTCGTAGGTGACGTCGTAGGCGGTAACCGCCTCGATCACTTCACTCTCATAGCGCGTGTGGCAGACCTCGCGCTCCCGGGGCTGGTTGCGGTAGCTGTTTCTGTGGGAGTTTCTGGCCGCGTCGCGGGCGATGGAGGAGCCGGCCAGAGCGCCGACGATGGTGAGCGCCTTTTTGCCGCTGCCGCCGCCGAACTGATTACCAACCAGGCCGCCAACGATGCCGCCGAGGAGCCCTGGCAGGAAGAGATCTTCATCTCCGTGTCGCCGTTCGTAGTGATGGCGCCGGGATTCCCGATAGTTCGTTTGCTCAATCCGGCACTGGCGCACGGGATGTTCCACGGTTCTGCGTGTGGTAATCGGATCCACGGCGACCACCGGTGCCGACACGTAGTAGCTCGAAGACGGTTCACGGGCCTCTGCAGTCATCGGCAACTGCGCGCCCAGAACGAGCGCAAGCAGCCCCGTTCCCGTCAGTCCGTAGCGGAGACTGCTCCGCGTTTTACTGGTCATCTGTCCTCTCCAGTGTTCACCCTGAGGAGATGGTAGGCCGGGTAAGCTAAACAGAAGCTGAACGACAGGCGGGGACAGGCGGGAGGGTCGCGTTATGGGCGGGTTTTCATGGGAACCGAGGGGAATGTGTAGTGGCGGGGGCTGACCGCGAACGCTGGGACGCGCGTTACCGCAACCGCGATGGGAACTCTCTCGGCTTGCCGAGCGAGTGGCTGCTGACTTATCTCGACGAGACCGCTGGCGCCGGGCGCGCCTTAGATCTCGCCTGCGGCGCCGGGCGCAACGCCCTGGCGCTGGCGGAGCGCGGCTGGCGAGTTGATGCGGTCGATGTTTCGCCCGTGGCGCTGGCTCTGGGCCAACAGGTTGCAGAGGCGCGGCAGCTCTCGGGGCTGCGCTGGATTGTGGCCGACCTTGAGACCGAACTGCCGGTAGCCGGGCCCTATGAGCTGATTCTCATCGTCCGCTATCTCGATCGCGCGCTCCTTGAAGCGCTACCGGCGTTACTTGCGCCTGGCGGTTCCCTGCTCCTTGAGTTGCACCAGCCTGCTCCTCCCGGGCAGACGTCGAGCGGGCCCCGGAATCCGGATTATCTGATCACGCCGGATGCGCTCCGGACCCTGCTGGCGCCGCTTGTCCTGGAGACGCTGGACTCGGTTGTTGCCGGCGCCATCGAAAAGCCGGAATACCTGACCCGGCTCCGAGCCCGGCGACCAGCGGATGATGGTGATTAAGGCTCTACGGGGTGTTCGAATCCCTTTCCGCTCAGCTCGGCGAATAAAAGTATTATATATTTGACATAGAGGCAGATAAAACATACTTTGAGTCAGGTAATTCGGACGCCAGGAGTCACCATGACTGACTCACCCCTTAAGTACCTGAACGGTTTTTCCTTTAAAGAGAAGAGCCTGCTCATTTCCGTCTTCGCGCTGCTGGTGATTTATGGCGGCTACTTCGTCGACGTCTGGAGCGGTCCAGCGCAAACGCTCGATGCGATGCTCGGCACCATGATTGCGCTGCTGGTGGCGCTGGTTGCCGTACACGTCATCTTTCACATCGTTATTGCCCTCGATGACGTGGAGGAGGCGGCAGATGAACGGGACAGAGCCATCGCCCGGCGCGCCAGCGTCTACGGCTACAACGTGCTGTTCCTCGGTACGCTTTTTGTCCTCGGCCGGATGCTCATTGTTGGCGGCTGGTTGCAGGCTGGCGGGGCGGAAGCGGGGCTGCCGGTAGCGGAGATTGCCAATCTGCTGCTCGCCACGCTCGTGCTCTCGGAAGTTGTCTATTATCTCGCGCAGCTGGTGTTCTATCGCCGTGGTCTCGCGGCCTGAGGTGGCGCCGTGGGTCGGGTAAAGAGCCGGGGACG
>JBCDDI010000003.1:0-29048 GCA_039180365.1 Pseudomonadota bacterium | reverse complement strand
GGGTGCGGGAGTGCTGGTGAAGAAGGCTCTCGGCAGCGGTCACGCGGGACCGGAGAGTCTGGCCTGGGTGGCGGCTCAGCCCGGCGTCAGCTCAGTCATCGTCGGCACCATCAACCTGGAGCATCTGAGCGAAAACGCGCGCCTCGTCAGTCACTCCTGACGGATAGCGTAGCTCAGTCCGTGCCCTGGATGCGATCGACGATGGCCGTTGTGGAGCAATCCTCGACCAGCGACAGCACTCGAACCTCGCCACCATAAGCCCGCACCTGCTGGGCTCCAACCACTTCCTCGTCCGTGTAGTCGCCGCCCTTCGCCAGCACCTCAGGCTCGAGGAGTTCGATTAAGGGCTCCGGGGTGTCTTCATGAAAGCCGACTACCCAGTCCACGGCCGCAAGACCGGCAAGGACTCGAAGACGCTGTTCGAGAGGATTAACGGGGCGACCAGGTCCCTTCAGACGCGTAACCGAGGCGTCGTCGTTAACGGCAACAACGAGACGATCCCCGAGGGCACGCGCCTCTTCCAGGTAGGCCACGTGACCGGCGTGCAGGATGTCGAAGCAGCCGTTCGTGAAGACCACCCGCTCGCCGCGATCTTTCGCCAGGCGGATGGAGTCTGCCAGCTGCGACCGGGTCATGACCCCGCCATCAGCCCGCGTTGCGGCAGTCAGCGCTTGCGTAAGCTCCGGACCGGTCACCACGGAGGTTCCCGTTTTGCCGACCACGAGGCCGCTCGCCACGTTCGCGACCTGTGCGCAGTCAACCACGGGCCAGCCGAGGGCACGAGTGATCCCAAGGGCGGCCGCCGAGGTGTCGCCGGCACCGGTCGGATCAAAAACATCCACAGGCAGCGCCGGCAGATGCCGGTGCGCGCCATCGGCCGCCACGACCGTATTCCCGGCACCACCCCGGGTCACCACCAGGGCGCCGAAGTTATGCTCAGTGGCCACTGTCTGACCTTTTTCAAGCAGCTCATCGTCATCGGCACAGGGACCGACGGCCCGGAGAAACTCATCGAGGTTGGGTTTCAGAATGTCAGCACCGGCGTAGCTGCTGAATGGTTTGTACTTCGGATCCACAACGACGGGCACGGCAGCTTCCCGGGCCCTCGCGACAAAACGGCCGGGCTCCGTGAGGGCACCCTTGTCGTAGTCCTGGAGAATGAGAGCCGTTGCATCGGCCAGCACCGTTTCAAGCCGGGCGAGCAGTGCGTCATCAACAGACTCCGGCGGCAGGCTTTCGAAATCCGCGCGCAAGAGCTGCTGTTTCTGACTGAGAACCCGGAGCTTCACAACCGTCGCCCAGTTCGCAAGGCTCAAGAATTCGCAGTTAACGCCGGCGGCAGCAAGGGTTTCTTCAAGCGCGCGCCCGGCTTCGTCATCTCCCACCACGCCAATGAGCGTGCAGCGGGCGCCGAGACTGGTGACATTAAGCGCAACGTTCGCAGCACCACCGGGGCGGTCATCTACCTCGTCCACGTCAATGACCGGAACCGGTGCTTCCTGGCTGACCCTTCGGGCAGGGCCGGACCAGTAACGGTCCAGCATCATGTCGCCCACCACGACGACGTGCACGGCTTGCAGCGAGGGGAGCTTCATGGCGGCCGGATGGTATCACAGGCTTCCCCTGCTACAATCCGCCGCCAATCGCCTGGCCCCGGGATGGCATGTCGAGAGCAACGCCGAAGGCCCGACGCCGTCGGAAGCAGCGTAAAAAGATCTACGACGTCCGGGTCTGGCCCAGCTGGATCGTCGTCGCCCTGAGCTGGCTGATCGCCCACCTGCCCCTGCGCCTCCTTGCCTGGCTCGCCCAGGGACTTGGCGCCCTGGTCTATCGCGTTGGCCACGCGCGCCGCGCCATCACCCTGAAAAATCTGGAGCGCTGCTTCCCGGAGCTCGACGCTGAGGCGCGGGAGAAGCTCGCCCGCGCGTCGTTCATCCATACGGCCATGGGCGCCATTGAGGCCATGCGGGTCTGGCTCGGACCGAAAGGCGACATCGCCGAGCGTACCGTAGTGCAAGGAGCCGCCAACTTCCTTCGCGCCCGGGCCGAAGGTCGCGGCGTGGTGATCATTGGCGGCCACTTCTCGGCGCTGGATATCCTCGGTCCGAGCATGGAATCCCTCGACGTCGATGTGATGTACCGGGAGAACAAAAATCCGGTCTGGGAATGGCTGCAGGTCCGTGGGCGTCGGCGCTACTTCGAGGCCGTCATCGAACGGGAAGACGTCCGCCAGACCCTGCGACGTTTGAAAGCCGGCCGGGGCATCTGGTACGCGGCCGATCAGGACTACGGCGCCCGGCACTCGGTGTTTGCACCGTTCTTCGGCATCCAGGCCGCCTCCGTGACCGCAACGGCCCGCCTTGCCGCCTACAACAACTCACCGGTGCTGCTGGTCACCCACTACCGCAATCTCAAGGATCTCACCTGGGAGGTGCGTATCAGCCCACCGCTGACAAACTATCCCACGGGGGAGGCAGTGGCTGATGCGAGCCGGATCAACGACCTGATCGAGACGGCCATTCGCAAGCATCCGGAGCAATACCTGTGGATGCATCGACGTTTCAAAACCCGGCCCCCGGGCGACGCGCCTTTCTATCGCTGAGCCGACTATCGCTGAGCCGACTATCGCTGAGCCGATCGGGACCGTCGGTGCTCCGGCCGGCCGCAAAGCCTGCAGGACTGACTCCTGCTGATCATCGGGCTGGCAGCCATGCTTCTTTTAGCCATGATAGAAAAGTGGGTCGAGGTGTCGCGCCAGCGCCGCCACGGAAAACTCCCTCTGCGCCCGCGCTTCCGCGTGATCGAGGCGCTCGGTGAGAGCACCCTGATCCCGAGCCGCGAGTACCTCAACGATAGCAGCCGCTACCGCCTCCGGCGTGCGCTCCGTGTAGTAGAAGCCGCTCCCGCCGAGCACGTATTGAGGCCCGGGGAGAGGGCCGGACACCACCGGCACGCGGCTGCACATGGCTTCAAGCGCCACCATGCCGAAGGCTTCAACCGCCTGAGAGCTTAAGAGGAGTGCATCGAAGGCCTGAAAGAGCGAGCGGGCATCGGCCACAAAGCCGGTAAACTCCACCGGCAACCCCTCCGCAAGGGTCTCCAGTCCGGCGCGCAGCGGTCCGTCGCCTACAACAATGAGGCGTACGTCTTTTCCCGCCGCCTTGAGTTCTGCCAGAGCCTGGATCGCAAGCTCCGGCGACTTCTTCTCCACGAGGCGGCCGACAAGGCCGACGGTAAAGGTCTCTTTCGGCACCACACCAAGACCAAGGCGTGCACAGGCGGCGTCCCGGTCAAGGCGCGACGCCGCCAGGCTCGCGAGGTCCAGGGCGTTCGGCAGCAGCAGCGGATCTTCAACCTCTTTTCCGAGCTCCGCCTGCACGGCAGGAGATACGCCGGCGAAGAGTACATGACGACCAAAGAGCCGCCGTTCGAGGCGTCGCTGAAACCGCTTGAAGAAACTGAACTCATGGGCAACGGCTACAACCCGCGGCACCTTAAGCGCGCTTCTGCGCAGCACGCGATAGCTACGATAGCGATGACAGACTGCCAGCACCGGCTTCCGATCAGCCACGAGAGCTTCTACGCCAAGCGCTGCCTTTCCAGCGTGGCGGCTAAGATCTTCAAGACCGAGATAATGAATCCCAGCGACGGCCGCACCCTTGGGCGGCGCCAGACAAACCGTCTCAACCTCACAGCCGAGGCTCTCGAGCGCCAGCCGGTAGCTCAGCAGCAGATCAGCAAAGGGCGGATGATCGTTTGGTGCCAGCTGCAGAACGAGGGGCGCCGCCTCGAGATCAGTCGGGCGCATCCGTCCGCTTCGTAACCAGGAAGTCGCCGAGCACCAGGTACTCGAGATCGGAGCCAAAGAACATGTTCAGGGCATCCTGCGGTGAACACACCATGGGTTCACCGCGACGATTCAGGGAAGTATTCAGCACCACCGGGTTGCCAGTGAGCTCTCCAAGGGTTTCGATGAGCGCCTAGTAGCGGGGATTCTGTTCCTCGCTGACGATCTGCACCCGCGCCGTACCGTCCTCATGAACCACCTCCGGGATGCGCGTCTTCCAGGCCTCCTTCACCTCAAAAGTGATGGTCATGAACGGGGCCGGATGCTCGGTCTGAATGATGTCGGCAGCCACCGTGTCGAGCACGCTCGGGCAGAAGGGCCGCCAGCGTTCGCGGAACTTGATCTGCTCGTTGATTCGGTCGGCAATACCCGGAGCGCTGGGACAGCCAAGAATGCTGCGCCCCCCGAGGGCCCGGGGACCGAACTCCATACGGCCCTGAAACCAGGCGACGGGATTACCGGCTGCGAGGAGCTCCGCCGTCTCGCGAGGGACGTCGGCGAGGCGCCGATAGCTTAAGGGCTCGCGGCAGGCGTCGAGGGCTGCCGCACAGACATCGCTGTCATAGGCGGGGCCGAGGTAAACGTGCGTCATGGCCGACAGGGTCTCTCCCCGTTCGGCGGCCACGTAGGTTGCCGCACCGAGGGAGGTCCCGGAGTCACCGGAAGCCGGCTGGACAAAGAGCTCATCCACGTGGTCCAGGCCGACGATGCGCTGATTGAGCTTCACATTCAGTGCACCGCCGCCGGCGAAGGCGAGTTTGCCGGTCTCCCGCAGCACGTCACCGAGATAGTTTTCCAGCAGTTCCAGACACCACTCTTCGAACAGCCGCTGCATGGCTGCCGCGTAATGAATATAGGGCTCGTCGGCAACATCACCCTTCCGGCGCGGCCCAAGCCAGTCGATGAGCTTTTCAGAGAAATAGAAGCCGGCGCCGTTTTCCTTATAGCGCCTGAGGCCGACGGTATTGATGAGCTGCGTATCCACCTCAAAACCGCGGCCGCGACGTTTGATCAGCGGGGATAGATCGTAGCGGTCGGGATCACCGTAGGGCGCCATGCCCATAACCTTGTACTCGCCGTCGAGCATCTCGAAGCCGAGGAATTCCGTAAGCGCCCCATACACGCCACTGAGCGAGTCCGGGTCGTAGAACTCGCGGAGTTTGTGGATCCGGCCGCCTTCGCCATAGCCGAAGAAGGTGGTGGCGTATTCGCCTTTACCATCAACGCCAAGAATGGCCGTCTTCTCCTCGAAGCCGCTCAGGTGATAGGCGCTCGAGGCGTGGGCCAGATGGTGTTCCACGGGGACAAATTCCGTCCTGTCCCAGTCGATGCCGAGGGTCCTGCCGGCATCAACCACGCGGCGGCGGTTCCTCCGGAAGCGGCGGTTGCCATTAAAGAGGGCGTCGAGGGCTCGGTCGGGCGCGTACCAGTGCCGTCTTGCGTAGTGCCAGCGGGCGCCGGTGCCCAGGCTGATGGGGGCGTAGGGAAAAGCGACCACGTCTACCTCGCGACCGGAGAGACCCGCTTCACTCAGGCAGTAGCGTGCCGCCTCGATTGGCATGCGGTTCTTGGCGTGCTTATCGCGGATGAAACGTTCTTCTTCGGCTGCTGCAACCACTTCCCCGTCAACCAGAAGCGCTGCTGAGGGGTCGTGGTTCAGCGCCCCAGAGAGGCCCAGGATGATCAAGACTCGGTCACTTCGGGATTGGCGCGGGCGCTACTATAGCAGGGCCCCAGGCCTTGCCGGCAGCTGCGGCTTTCACAGCAGTCCGGCCTTAGAGAAGGCATCCGCAAAGCGCTGTCGCTCCGGGTCCGCCCAGTTCGCAAGGAAGCGCAGCACGTCTGCCCGGAAGCGCCGTTCGGCAATGAGGCGCGCGGCAAAACCGCGCGGCGCAAAGCGCATGGCATCAAGATCGATGACATGCAGCCTGTTGTCATGCAGCACGAAGTTGCTGGCCTTGGTGTCACCATGGATAAAACCCGCCCGGCGCAGCAGTCCGAAGAGCGCACAGGTTTCCGCAATCCTGGCATCACTCAGTCCAAGCTCTGCAACTTCATCGGCTATGGTGCGACCGCCAATATCCTCCATGATCAGATAGGCAACGTCCCGGAGCCCGCTCTGGCGGGTTTCCATAAGGACCAGAGGGCGCGCCGTGGGAATCGCCTGGAAGTGCAGGAGCTGTCCGAATACCCAGGCGCGCCGATAGCGGGGCATGGGCCGCAGAGACCGGCGCAGGCGATGTACGAGATCTTTGACGTTAAAGCGTTTGACGACAACGCCCCGGTCTTCCTTATAACCCTCGGGGACGCGAACAACGGTCGCGCTGCGGCCTTCCTTTAAGGACTCAAGTTCCAGAAACGCTTCCGTCGGCACAAGCACTTCAGCGCCCAGCAGAGCTTCGAGGAGCGGCTCCCCACCGTCGCGCAGCGCAAAAGTCGTTTGCCCCGGGCCCCGTCGCACGCTGAATTCACTGCAGGCGCGCTGTGATTTTCGCGCATAGCGCAGGAGCCGCTGCCGCCGGGCTCGATCAAGGCGTGGTTGAAAGGTCGCGACCGGCGGTTCTGGCACCTCAGCACCGGCGCCGTAGGCGGCCAGCAGCGCCGCCAGCTGATCGTCATGAATGGGGGGGCGTTGTGCCGCAAGGACGGCCAGATTGTTCAGGGCCTGCGAGGTGCCGGGTCTTGCTCCGGCAGTGACGCCGTCGCCATCGATGGCGACTATCCGCCCACGCGTCAGCAGGAAGTTATCGAGGTGAAGATCACCATGGCTGCAACCGGTTTTATGCAGGCGGCCAAGGAGTTCGGCAACTCCCGCCACGCCCCCGTCATCCTCCGCCTGTAGCGCCGCGGCATCGGCCAGATACTCAAGGAGCAGCAGTGAATACTGCCCTTCAGAACCACTGTAATAGCGGGTGGGGGTCGTGACACCGGCAGCCTCCAGGCGCTCAAGACCCGCAGCCTCCCGCTCAAAGTAGCGCCGATGACCGGAACCGAGGAACACCTTAAGGACCACAGCTCCCAGCGGCATTCGCGCGGCGAGCGACTCAGGTCCATCAAGGAGCGTACCTTTAAGGACCAGCCGGCGGCCGTCGAGGCGTCGCAGCACCTCGAGCTCGCGGAAGCACGTGGGAACGCCGGCAACGTCCAACACGAGTTCCGCCGGCGCTTCCGCACCGGCCGCGAGGGCCGCCAGCCGGTCCGTCACCCTTTGAACCTGCCCGCTGTCAGGCCCTTGCGGGTGCCCTTTTCGTAGAGCTCGCAGGCTCGATCGTAGACGGCCTGCCAGAAGGCGCCATCCTCACGGAAAGCCACCTTCAGCGGTTTGCCGGAGTAGAGGCGCACAAAGCGTAACCAGCTGCGGCGATCCACGGGCAGATCGAGGCTCGAGTAGAGAAGCGCTGCCAGGTCCTTCCGACGCCAGCTTTCCGGCAGCGTGCTGAAAATTCGCGCACGATGCAGGTCGAGCACCGCAAGGCGCCGCTGGCCGGGATCTTCATGGGCAAGGAGATGGCAGAGATAAAAGTCCCGGTGCGCAACGCCGGCCTCATGCAGATCGCGCGCGCAGAGCGCAATACGCGTGACCAGGTCGCGAATCTCCCGGGACGAAGGCGCCGCTGTGAGCCAGGGCAGCGTACGCACCTCCAGGTCTTCATAACCGAGTAGTGCATCGCACAGGACAAAAGAGCATCGGGATTGAGGCGCGCCCGTGGATTCGGCGAAGGCGGCCACTCGGGGCGCCGGGAGCCCCTGGGCCTCAAGCAGCCGACAGGTTTCAAACTCGTTGCGCGCACCAAGCACGGGCATCTTCCCAACCAGGAGGTTCTTCAGGACCTCAGCGAGGCCAACGCCCCGGTGGCGCTTCAGGTAATACACGCCGGTTTGGAGCTGAAGACGCAGAGTCTCCCGTCCGGCGACAGAGCGGACCACCTCCCCTTCGAGGGCGAAGGCTCTGGTCAGGGGCGCGTCGGCGAATAGCCCGGCAACATCGTCGCGAAGATAGAGGTCGCGTAGTCCAGGCTCAGGCACTTAATTCAGCCTCGATCAGATCGACGGCGCGCTCGGCCATCTGATAGACGTCGGCGGTTCTGCCGAACTCGATGCCGCGCTTTGAACACTCGGCCCGGAAGGCGTCATCGACGAGCAGACGCTCGAGCGCACCGTTCAGAGCTTCCTGAGAAAAGGGACTCTCCACAATGACACCCCCGCCACTGTCGACGACATAGTGCGCATAGCCGCAGACATCGGTCGCTATGACGGGCAGGCCTGCCACCAGGGCCTCGAGGAGCACGGTCCCGCTATTTTCCATGTAGGCAGGGTGCAGCATGACATCCGCCCCCTGCAGAAAACGCGGCACGTCGTCCCGGCCCGGGAAAATGCGGAACCGATCGTCCACACCAAGTTCCTCCGCCAGGCGCTGGAACTGCCGTGGATTGTCCTGGCCAATAACAAAGAAACGAACCGACTTCAGAAGGGCAGGGGGAAGCGAGGCGAGGGCGCGAAGGGCCCGATCCACGCCTTTGGTGATGAACCCGGAACCAACGAGCAACAGCAGCCTGTCGTGATCCTCAAGATCGAACTCCCGCCGGAACTCAGCGCGCACCGCATCGGCATCGTCCCCGCGGCGCCGATCGGGCGAAATACCCGGGGGCAGGATGTGCAGCTGCGAATCGAGGGTTTCATAGTATTTCTGAAACTGACGTTTCTGCTGCTCCGTGATGAGCAGCGTTGTTACCGCTTCTTCCGGATCAAATACCGCATGCTCGAAACTGGAGAAAAGACGATAGCGGGCCGTCAGCCGATACATGGGGGCTCTGAGCTGCTGTGCCTTCTCTTCATAACAGGAGTCGGCGGCATAGTAGATGTCGAGCCCCGGCATCTTGTTGAAACCGACAAGACATTCAACGGGGCGCAGGCGCAGGTCGTTACTGAGCCAGTCGGCAAACCGTCGATAGCGCTCGTGGTTCGTTACCGCCGTAACCGGCACGGTCACAACGTCGAAGCCCTCGGGCACTGGCCCTTCCCAGGACAGCGTATAGACCCGGACATCAAAGCCGCGGCGACGGCATTCTCCGGCGATGCGCAGAAAATCCCGCTGCAGGCCGCCGAAGGGAAAGTACTTGAAGAGTGCAAAGCCGATGAGCGGCCGCCGCTCGGCGGCAAAACGTTCCAGGTAATCGGTGGCGGTGGCTGCGAGCGCGAAAAGCTCTGGCCGGCGAGCCATGGCCATGCCGCGTTCAGTCCAGGCCTCACGTTCCGGGGACGTAAGCAGCTCGACGAGCTGTTCGTTGAAACGGCTCTGATCGAAAGGCATCGGTGCCAGCAGTCCAGCTCGCGCTTCCGCCAGATAGGGCGCATAGCCGCAATTCTGCGTCACCAGTGCCGGCACGCCGGCGAACATCGCTTCGAGAATCACCATACCCGCATTCTCATCGTAAGCCGGCAGCATCAGTCCATCGGCACCGAAGAGAAAACGCGGCACGTCGTCACGTCCTTCTGTGAAGAATCGAACCCGGTCCGCAACCCCAAGGCGCATGGCCATGCGTTTGAAAGGCTCAGCGTTATCCCGGCCGAGCACAAACAGCCTGGCGCGACTGTAAAGATGCTCAGGCAACGCCTTCAGCGCCAGCAGCGCCCGATCGAGGCCCTTTTTGATAAAGCCTGAGCCAATGAAGAGAAGCAGCAGTTCGTCGTCCCCAAGCTCAAACTCCCGCCGGAAGGCGGCGCCAAGCTCCGCACGGTCTGCGGGCGCAACACGATCATGCTCAATGCCCGGCGGCAGCGGGTGAAAGCGGTCCCGCTGGGTGCCGTAGTAGCGGATGAAATAGGGCGTCTGCACGTCCGATATGGTCAGAATCTGCGTCTTCACGAGCGGGTCGAAGACGGCGCGCTCGAAGTCGGCGAAATGGCGGTAGCGCGGCAGCTTTCGATACACGGCGCCGCGCTGGCTGCGTGCTTTTTCTTCGTAGCAGGAATCACCGGCGTAATAGACATCCAGACCCGGCATCTTGTTCATACCAACAAGCAGATCAACGGGGTGAGACCGGACATGGCGCAGCAGCTGCTCCGCAAACCGTTCGTAGAGAGTGTGGTTAGAGAGTGCACCGACCGGGAGAATGACGACCTCCAGCGCGTCCTCAGGCAGTTCCGCCTCCCAGCGGATCGCATAGATCCGCACGCGGTGCCCTCGGGCGACGCAGGCGCGTGCAATCTTCAGAAGATCACGCTGGATACCCCCGTAGGGGAAATACTTGTAAATGGCAAAGGCCAGCTGCATCAGGCAATGCGCTCCACCAGCTTCCGCGCAGACTCGAAAACCCGATCCGGTGCGAGGCGAGCATAACAAGGTGGTTCCACGGGCTCATCCTGCCAGTGCTCGGGCGGCCCGCTATAGCGACAGCGCCGGGCAAGGCAGGGGGCACAGGCAAAGTCAGAGGCGAGACTCTGCACCCGGGTGCCGCGCACGCCCGTTAAGCGAGCGCTCGTGCTGCCATAGAGAACGACGGTCGGGATATCCAGGGCACCGGCCAGGTGCGAAAGCCCTGAATCGACGCCGACAACAAGCCGAGCCTCCGCCAGCTGGCCAATCAGCCCGTCGAGACTCATGGCGGGAAGCACCTCGGCGGGTTCCGCCGCAAGACGTTCGGCGCGGGCCCGCTCCTGGTCATTACCCGAGGGCAAGAGCAGGCGCCAACCGTCCGCTCTCAGCGCCTCCGCAAGCGCCCGCCACATGGTCTCGGGCCAGTGTTTACTCTCCCAGGTGGTGCCATGCAGGAGCACGGCCGTTCGCGTGCTTGTCGCTGACGCGCCCGGGGAAAGCCCGAAGGACGGTGCATCGGTCGGAAGCTTGTAGCCAAGGCTTGCCGCAAAGAGCGCTCGCAGCCGGTCGATGGCATGGCCGCCTTTCGGCACCGCCGCCCGATTCCCATAGGCAAAGGCCGCGAGCGGCTCACGAGCCGCCGTAAAGGACAGACCCGCGCGGCTGCCGCCACGGGCCGCAAGGGTGACCGCGGCACTCTTTAAAAGACCCTGGGCGTCGAGAATCAGGTCATAGCGTTTTCCGCGCAGCCGCTGGACGAACGCCCCGAGCTCCGGCCCCTCGGCGCGGAGATTTTTCCGCCAGCGGCGCCAGGCGATGGGCCAGACCTCTCGCACGGCCGGGTGCAGGGCCGGTATGGCGGCGAAGGCTTCCTCGACTACCCAGTCAAAAACTACACCCTGCCGGGCGGCATCGGTAACCGCCGGCAGGGCGTGGACAACGTCACCGAGGGACGACATTTTCACCAGCAGTACGCGCATCAGCGGAGCGCCTCGATAACCCGCTCCGGCTCGAGCGTCTTCAGGCAGTTCAGATGCCCGAGGGGACACTCGCGGGCAAAACACGGGCTGCATTCGAGGTCGAGCTTAAGGACCTGCGCCTGATCGTTGAGGGGCGGAGTAAATCCTGGCGACGTGGAGCCGAACACGGCAACCACCGGTCGCTTAAGAGCGCAGGCCACGTGCATGAGTCCGGAATCGTTACAGACCACACGCTCTGCCTGCGCGAGGAGGTCAACGGCATCCAGGAGCCGCGTTCGGCCTGCGAGATTCATGACCCCTGGTGCAAGAGCGGCAATGGCGGCGCAGGCCTCTGCGTCCCCGGGGGATCCCATCAACCAGACGCCGCGGCCTTGGTCGAGTTCATGACGGGCAACGGCCGCATAGTGTTCGGCAGGCCAGCGCTTCGCGGGCCCAAACTCCGCCCCGGGGCAGAGGGCGGTGACGTTGCCAGCTGCGAGGCCGAGGCTCGCCATCAGCGTCGCCGCACGCTCGGCATCAACTTTAAGTACCGGGGCCCGAACCTCCACCGGCTCCGCCCCCGGCGGCAGACCCAGGGCCAGGAAACGCTGGACCATGAGCGGGTACCGGTCCGGGTCAAGGTGCCGATGGTCGTTAAGGAGCCCGTAGCGGGATTCACCAAGCCAGCCGGTGCGACGAGGTACGCCGGCAAACAGGGGCAGGAGCGCCGATTTCAGACTGTTCGGGAGAACGATGGCCTGGTCGAAGGCACCTCGGCGGAGTTGCCGCGCCAGGCGCCAGCGCCGCCCAAGCCCAAGCTCCCCGTGGCCAACCTCGAGCGGGTAGACGGCGGAAACGCCGGGAAGTCGCTCCCCAAGGGGTGCCGTCGCCGGCGGGGCTACGACGCTGAGTTCCGCACCACGGCTCACCAGCAGCGCAATGAGCGGCTGCGCCATGACCATGTCTCCGACCCAGGCCGGGGCAACGATGAGTATCTTCATAAGATCCGCTATGAAGTGCGCTTCAGGGTACGCGACCGCGGCTCGCCGGGCGCGCCTTCACCACGCCCGGGCAATCTCAGTCGGCGACAGGGGTCAGCCATTCCGGATGGCTGACACGCTGGCCCCGGACTTCGTCAAAGTAATCAGACTGAAGACGTTCCGTGATCGGCCCGCGAACACCAGCGCCAATGCGTCGTCCATCCAGTTCCCTTATCGGCAGTACCTCGGCCGCCGTGCCCGTAAAGAACGCTTCGTCGGCGATATAAACCTCATCGCGGGTGATCCGTCGCTCGCGCACTTCGAAGCCGGCATCGCGCGCCAGCGTCAGCACCGTGTCCCGGGTGATGCCATCGAGACAGGAAGTCAGTTCCGGCGTATGGATAACGCCGTCGCGGACGATAAAAACGTTCTCCCCGGTACCTTCAGCCACGTAGCCCTCGTTGTCGAGCATGAGCGCTTCATCGCAGCCCGCGTCCAGGGCCTCGTGCAGGGCAAGAATAGAGTTGATGTAGTTCCCGTTGGCTTTCGCCTTACACATGGTGATGTTCACGTGGTGCCGCGTGTAAGAAGACGTGCGCACGCGAATACCCTGCTCCCGGGATTCCGGCTCCATGTAGTTCGGCCAGGGCCAGGCAGCAATAACCACGTTCACGGAGAGATCCTTGGCCCGGAGCCCCATGGCTTCGGAACCAAGATGCACCATGGGCCGGAGATAACCTTCTTCAAGCCCGTTGGCGCGGAAAACCTCACGCTGGGCGGCGCTGATCTCCTCCGGGCTGAAGGGAATCTTCAAGCTTAAGATGTGCGCGGAGTTGAAGAGCCGGTGCGTATGTCCATCGAGACGGAAGATGCAGGGGCCCTGCGGGGTGTTGTAAGCGCGCACGCCTTCAAAAACCCCAACGCCATAGTGGAGCGTGTGTGTGAGCACGTGCACGGTCGCTTCCCGCCAGGGGACGAGTTTGCCGTTCTGCCAGATCCAGCCGTCGCGGTCAGCCAGGTTGTCCATCATCGAATACGCCTTGCCAGATGGCGCTCACGTCTTCCCGGTAGCGGGACAGGGTCCGCGCCGCGCGTTCGCTGTCAGGGATATCCAGAACCGTTCGATGCCATTCCGCCCTGAGAGCGAGATAGGCTTCCTTCAGACGGGCAGCAGCTTGCGCGGGCAGCAGCTGTGCGGCCTCCACGGCGTCCAGGATCCGAACGTTGTCCGTGAATTCCGTGAGCGCAGGGTGGGCATGAGCGTGAGCCAGGACGAGATATTGCACCACAAATTCGATATCGACGATACCGCCGCTGCCTCGCTTCAGATCCATCGCCTCTGCATCACGGGGCAGCTGCGCGCGCATGCGCTCGCGCATTGTCAGGACCGCCTCTTTCAGCGCCGCAAGCTCCCGCGGCGCTGCAAGCAGTTCCCGGCGGGCGGCTGCAAAGCGCCTGGCGAGCGCCGGATCACCGGCCACCGGCCTGGCCCGGACCAGCGCCTGGTGTTCCCAGACCCAGGCCTGGTTCTGCTGATAGTCAACAAAAGCATCGAGAGAAGAAACCATGGTGCCCGCGTTCCCGGACGGCCGCAGGCGCGTATCGATCTCGTAGAGCGAGCCGTTGTAAGTCGGCGCCGTCAGCACGTGCAGCAGCCGGCGGACAAGGCGATGCAGAAACTGACTCGCGCTCGTCGGGAGATCGTGGATGAAGACGATGTCCAGATCGGAACCGGGGCCGAGCTCGATACCGCCAAGCTTGCCGTAGCCAACGATCAGGAACGGCCGCCGGTCGGCGTATTCCGGAAATCGCGTCAGGTTATCGCGCCAGGCGAGGGTCAAGGCCTCCTCGAGCACCGCTTCTGCAAGCCAGGTCAGGGCGTCGCTGACCCGCATGAGGGACAGGGTGCCGCGCAGCTCAGCGAGTGCCACATTAAAAACGTGGTGGCTCTTGAACTCACGCAGCACTTCCAGGGCATGTTCGAAATCGTCTTCGTGGCGAGCAAGGTCCTCGGCCAGAGCACCGGCAAGAGCCGCGCGGTCCGGCACCACGGTCAGCGCCCGCTCGTCGAGCAGCGCGTCAAAAAAGGCCGGATGCTCAGCAAGGCTCGTTGCCAGCCAGAAACTGGCGCTGACCAGTTCGAGCAGGTGACGCCGTGCCGACGGATTTTCCGACAGGAGTGCCAGATACGCAGAGCGCCGGAGCACGGCGCGAAGCACGGGCAGAGCCCGCGTCAACGCCAGCGTCGGGGCTGGCAGGGCGAGCGCGTCTTCGATGAGCTCGGGCATGAGCCGGTCGAGGCGGTTTTTCGCATCGGCGGAAACGCTGCCGCGATCCCGGGCCAGCGCGAGGGCGCCGAGGGCTTCCGCCAGGGCGTTCCCATCCCCGAAGCCGAGCGTTGCCAGAACCTCCGGGAGGACCTCCGGATCACCAGCGTGCTGCCAGACTCGCAGCCCGGCAGCGGCATCTACGGCGCTTTCGCCTAGCAGCCCATCGAAGACCTCAGCAACACTCTGGCGGTGGCCGTCGAGCACCTCGAGAAAGGCCGAATAGTCGGGGAAATCGAGGGTTGCCGCGAGGCGCGCCTGGCTGAGCTCCGAGGTGGGCAGCCGCTGAGTCTGCCGGTCGTCCTCCGCTTGAAGGCTGTGCTCCGTATTGCGCAGGAACCGGTAGGCGTCCGTCAGGCGTTCAACCTGCTGCGCCTGAAAGTGGCCAAGTTCGCCGAGCGTTGAGAGTACGGGCAGCAGCGTGGGAGTACGCAGCGCCGGCTCCCGGCCGCCCCAGATCATCTGCTGCATCTGGGCGCTGAACTCAATGTCGCGAATGCCGCCGGGGCCGAGCTTCACATCCTCGAGGTGCTGCCGTTCGGCAACGAGGCGCGCCTTCATCGCCCGAAGCGAATCAATGGCGCCAAAGTCGAGGTAACGACGGAAGGTAAAGCTTGAGAGGGTGTTAAGGAGTTCTGCGCCGGCCTCGAGATCACCCGCTGCCACTCGTGCCTTCATGAGCGCATAACGTTCCCAATCGCGACCCTGGGTGGCGTAGTAATCCTCCACGGCTGCGAAGTCCACGGCGAGGGGGCCACTGCTTCCGTAGGGTCGCAGGCGCATGTCCACGCGGAACACGAAGCCGTCAACGGTTACTGGATCCAGTGCGGTGATGAGCTGCTGGCCGAGACGAAGGAAGAACTGCTGGTTCTGTTCCCCGGCACGGCCACCTTCAGCGGCGACCGTGATCCCGGCTTCCGGAAAGCAGAACATCAGATCCACATCCGAAGACAGGTTCAGCTCCCGGGCGCCAAGCTTGCCGAGGGCGATGACCACAAGCCGCTGTGGCTTTCCGCTTTCGCGCCCGGTGGGTGTACCGCGTTCCCGGCAGAGTGACTGGTAGAGTCGGCAGAGCGCCGCGTCAATGAGCGCGTCGGCCAGGAGCGTAGCACCAGCTAAGGTGTCCTCGAGGCTCGCGCTGCCCAGACAGTGACGCCAGACGAGCCATAGCTGATAGCGCTGCCGCAAGCGTCGCAGGCCCTGCTGCAGAGGCGCCATGGTGCCATCGGCGGGCAGCATCGCCGCGCTGTCATCGGCGAGGCTCACCGCAGTAAAGGGGTCTGCAAAACGCTCCTGGCCCAAGGCCTCGAGAAACCACTCTGTTTGCCGGACGGCAGCGCCTTCGGCAAAGTCGGAGAGGGCAAAGACTCGCACAGCGTCGTCCCGGGCACTGGCTGGCAGGTCGGAGAAGGTGTCGGCGGCGCGCTCGCCGCGTTCGCGCAGGAAAGGTGGGAGCGCGGTCAAGCCTCAGAGGCAGGGGACACGCGCAGCACCTCCGAGATGGTGGTGAGTCCGGCGCCAACCTTCTGCGCACCGGAGAGTCTGAGCGTACGCATGCCTTCCTTGAAGGCCTGACGGCGGAGCACGTCAACTTCACAGTCGGCGCGGATCGACTCGCCGACCGCCTCACTCATGGGCAACAGCTCGTAAATCCCCATGCGGCCGAGATAGCCGGTGTCGCGGCATTCAAGACAGCCCTGGGGGGCGAAGACACGCTTCGGCGGCTTGGCTCGGAACGGCTTCGTCATCAGACGCCAGGCTTCTTCGTCAACCTCTTCTTCAACTTTGCAATGTGGGCAGAGGGTCCGCACCAGGCGCTGGGCCATGACGCCAAGGACGGTGGCCTTAATCATATAAGGCGGCACGCCGAGATCGAGGAGTCGGGTCACGGCCGTGGGTGCATCGTTTGTATGCAGCGTTGAGATCACCAGGTGACCGGTGAGGGCCGCCTGAATGGCCATTTCCGCCGTCTGCAGATCACGAATCTCACCAATCATGATGATGTCCGGATCCTGACGCAGGAGCGCCCGGACCCCGGCGTCGAAAGTAACGCCGATGTTCTGCTGCACCTGCATCTGGTTGAAAGACGGTTCCACCATCTCGATAGGATCCTCAATGGTGCAGACGTTGACCTCATCTGTGGCCAGCTGCTTGAGGGTCGAGTAGAGGGTTGTCGTTTTGCCGGAGCCGGTGGGGCCCGTAACGAGCACGATGCCGTTCGGCTGGTTGATGAAGTGCTGCCAGCGATCATAGTCGTCACCAGCGAGACCAAGCTCCGGGAAGCTCCGCAGCAGCACGTCCGGATCGAAGATCCGCATGACCATCTTTTCGCCGAAGGCCGTGGGCAGCGTCGACAGCCGCAGTTCCACTTCATCGCCGTCGGGCTGCTTGGTCTTCACCCGGCCGTCCTGAGGCCGGCGTTTTTCTGCCACGTCCATGCGCCCGAGAATTTTCAGGCGGCTGGTGACGGCGGCGTTGACCGCCGAGGGCAGCTCGTAGACATGGTGCAGGACCCCGTCGATCCGGAAGCGGATCAGACCCTTGTCGCGTCGCGGTTCGATATGAATATCACTCGCGCGCTGATCGAAGGCGTAGTTCAGGAGCCAGTCGACGATGTTTACGACGTGCGCATCGTTAGCATCGGGATTCTTAAGCTCTCCCAGTTCGAGCATCTGCTCGAAGTTGGCAACGCCGGAAACTTCGAAGCCTGCTTCTTCCGCCCGGGATACGGACCGGGCCATGGTATAGAACTCGAGCTGATACTTTGTGATGTCCCGCGGGCTCGTAACCACCCGCTTGATGCGCCGGCCCCGGAGGGTCTGCGTGAGCATGCTCTCCCACTGGTACATGTAGGGCTGAGCACTGGCGATCACCACCTCGTCGTCGGCCACCTCAATGGCGAGGATGTTATGGCGTTGCGCAAAGGCGTAGGACATCACTTCGGTG
The DNA here is from genome assembly GCA_039180365.1 of Pseudomonadota bacterium. Taxonomy (GTDB): domain Bacteria; phylum Pseudomonadota; class Gammaproteobacteria; order Pseudomonadales; family Azotimanducaceae; genus SZUA-309. Next base: position 11,673 of record JBCDDI010000003.1, on the reverse strand, counting down.
ACGGCGTTAACGTTCACCTGCAGAGGGTCGATACGCTCGTAGGGCTGCCTGGATTTCTCCGCAAGCCAGAGCGTCATGGTGTCGAGATCGAGCTCCCGACCGGGCTGCTGCCGGTTTTCGTAGCCGCGGTCGGCGACAATCTCCAGCGGATGCTGCGACAGTTCTTTTTTGGTGCGCGGCGCAATGAGGATGTCTTCCGCCTGGCGCTGGCCGATAAAGCCGGCCTTAACCAGCTCATCGAGCATGGTCGGCAGATCGAGGAGCTGTTCGGAGTGAAAGCTGAGTCGCTCGGAGAGCGGGGCTTCTTCAGCAGCCGGACCAGCGTTCGCTGCGGCGGTCAGATCCGGCCCTGCTGGGGGCGCCGCTGCTTTCTCAGCCTCGGTCTCGGCCACCTGGTCGAGAGGCTGCTTCGGTACGTTGGCACCCGGCTGAGTGGCGCCTTGGGCCTGGGCATTCGCGTAGGCCGTCGGATGCGAGGCTGCGCGAGACGGCTGGCCGGCTTCCGCGGCGGGCAAGCTGTCGCTGGAAGCCTTCTCAGCCGGCGCATCAGCGTCTGCTGGCGCTGCCTCGGGAGCCGTCTTCTGCTCGGAAGAAGAGAGGGGAGTGGCCACGTAAGTCCTTGAATAGCCGATTTTTACTGCCAGATAGAGCAGTTTCGGGAATGCCTCAGCCATTTGCAACCGCGAGCCTGGCCCGGGCCACTGTGAGACCTTGAACCACGTCACAGACTGCTGAGAAAGGGCGGGTGGCTGTGAAACCAGCCCGGCTCCAGGGGCCGACCTCCCACGGCAGCCTTTACGGTAGAATGCGCGGCCCGAAATTCTCCACAGCTCGCACCGCAGCCAGTTGGGGCACGGGCAGCAGGAGCAGCATGAGGAGGGAGGCAGCTTGCACAGGAACGACTATGCGCAGTGGTTTCGCGATTCCACGCCGTACATCAGCATGCATCGCGGTCGAACCTTTGTGGTGCTCCTCGAAGGTGAAGCGCTCGCGCACCCGAACCTGACGAACATCGTCCACGACCTCGCCCTCGTGCACGTCCTTGGCGCGCGGCTGGTGCTCGTTCATGGCGGTCGCCCGCAGCTCGACGCCGCCCTTGGTGCCGATGGCAGCACCTTCCACGAGAGCCGGCGCATCACCCATCCCGCGCAGCTGTCGGCGCTGCTCGGCGTGCTGGGCGAGCTCCGGGCCCGCCTCGAAGCGCTTTTCTCCACGGGTCTGCCGACGAGCCCGCTGCGGGAGACCAACATCAGCGTGGTCAGCGGTAATTTTGTGACCGCGCGCCCGGTCGGCATCGTTGATGGCGTTGATCACGGTCTCACAGGGCGCGTTCGACGCGTCGACGGCGGGGCCCTGCGGGCGATCCTCAAGGCCGGCGGTATCGGCCTGCTCTCGCCCCTCGGCTACTCGCCGTCTGGACAGGTTTTTAACCTGGAAGCCTCGGAACTCGCCACGGATGTGGCCCTCTCCCTCGCGGCAGACAAACTCATCGTATTCACAGAGGACGGTGCCCTCGTGGACGAGGCCGGCGACCGGATCTCGCTCATGAGCCCGGCGGAGCTGCATCAGCATCCGGCGAGCAGCAGCCGGCGCGCGGCATCCGTGCTGCGCGCTGCCAGAAGCGGAATCCCAAGCTGTCAGCTGGTTTCCTGGGCCGAGGATGGCGCCCTCATTCACGAGCTCTACACCGCCGGCGGCAGCGGTACCCAGATTCGCGACGTGGAAGGTTCTCTCGTGCGACCGGCAACGGCGGCAGACGTGAGCAGCATCGTCGAAGTGATACGACCCCTCGAAGAAGCCGGCGTGCTCGTGCGCCGCGACCGGGACCGCCTCGAAGCCGAAATCGATCACTTCCTGGTCGCGGACATCGATAACAACGTGGTCGGCTGCTGCGCGGTTTATGGTTTCGGCGCGATGGCGGAGCTTGCCTGTGTCGCCGTGCACGACTCCTACCGCGACGGCTCACCAACCTTCTTAAACGGTATCCGCTCCGGTTCCAGGCGCGCGGCGCGCGTTGGCTCCAGTCTGCTCGCCGCAGCAGAAGCGCGGGCCCGCCGCGACGGAGCAGAGGCGCTCTTTGTGCTCACCACGCAGACCCGGGACTGGTTTCTCGACCACGGTTTTGAGGCTGCGGACACGTCAGCCCTTCCCGGCCCGAAGCAGGCCATGTACAACTATCAGCGAAACGCCAGCATCATGATCAAGACGCTGACCCGAGAGAAAGCTGGGCAGATAGCAGGATAAAAAGCAGGACAGTAAATGACCGACGAGAAACGACCCTACTCTGCCCCGGTTGTCGACGGGGTAGCCCAGGCTCCAAGCAGGGCCATGCTCTATCCCGTTGGCTTCACCGAGGCCGACTTTGCCAAGCCGCAGATCGGCATCGCCTCAACCTGGTCCATGGTGACGCCCTGTAACATGCACATCAACGCACTCGCAGACGCGGCGGCTATGGGCGCGGACGAAGCGGGTGGCAAGAGCGTGCTGTTCAACACCATCACCGTTTCCGACGGCATCTCCATGGGTACCCCGGGCATGCGCTACTCCCTGGTCTCCAGGGAAGTCATCGCCGACTCCATCGAAACGGTGGTCGGTGCCCAGGGCTTCGACGGCTTCGTCGCCTTAGGTGGTTGCGACAAAAACATGCCCGCCTGCGCCATGGCCATGGCGCGCATGGACCGGCCAAGCGTGTTCGTCTACGGCGGCACGATCCAGCCGGGCAAGGAACGCCGCGACATTGTTTCTGTCTTCGAGGCGGTAGGCGGCCATGCCGCGGGTACGGTCAGCGACATCGAGCTGAAGGAGGTTGAGAGTACGGCAATCCCCGGCCCCGGCAGCTGCGGCGGCATGTATACGGCCAACACCATGGCCTCCGCCATTGAAGCGCTTGGTCTGTCGCTGCCGAACAGTTCCGCCCAGGAGGCGGTGTCCGAAGCAAAGCGCCAGGACAGCTATAACGCCGGTGCGGCCGTCTACAACCTCATCAATCGCGGTATCAAGCCGAGCGACATCCTTTCCCGGGAGGCTTTCGAGAACGCCATCACTGTGACCATCGCCCTCGAAGGTTCAACAAACGCGGTGCTGCATCTGCTGGCGATCGCCCACTCCGCACGCATACCGCTTTCCATCGACGACTTCACCCGCATCGGCAAGCGGGTGCCGGTCCTTGCAGACATGCGACCGGCTGGCGCCTACGCCATGAGCGAGCTCATCGAGATCGGCGGCATCCAGCCGCTCATGAAGATGCTCCTGGATGAAGGGCTCCTGCACGGTGACTGTCTCACGGTCACCGGTCGCACCCTCGCCGAGAACCTCGCGGAGGTGGACGCTTATCCGGAAGGACAGCAGGTGGTCAGGCCCTTCTCAAATCCCATCAAGAAGGATTCCCACCTCGTCATCCTTTACGGCAACCTCGCCCCGGAAGGCGCCGTGGCAAAAATCACCGGTCACGAAGGTTTGTCTTTTACGGGCACCGCGCGCTGCTACCACGGCGAAGAGGCCGCAATGCAGGCCATCATGGACGGCAAGATCGGCAAGGGGGATGTGGTGGTTGTGCGCTACGAAGGCCCTCGGGGCGGGCCCGGTATGCGTGAGATGCTCTCGCCGACAAGCGCCATCAACGGTCTCGGCCTGTCTCAGGACGTAGCGCTGATCACCGACGGCCGCTTCTCCGGAGGCTCCCACGGCTTCGTGATCGGGCACATCACTCCGGAAGCGTTTGATGGGGGCCCGATCGCCCTCATTGAAGACGGCGATGAGATCACCGTGGACGCGGAAGCGCGCACCATCAGTGTGGCGATAGACGATGCAACGCTGGCAGCGCGGCGGGCGGCCTGGGAACAGCCGGCGCCTTATGCGGATCGCGGCACGCTGGCCAAATTCGCCCGGCTCGTGAGCACCGCAAGCGAGGGCGCAGTCACAGACCAGGATTGATCGAATCTCGTGGTTGAGCCGCGTGAGCGGGTTCCGCATCGTCGACCGTGATCTGTGACTCAGGCCGTTGATCCTGCGCCGGGAATTCCGCATAGTTCACGCTGATTCGCGCCAGATCGATTCAAGTTACTGAATTACAACGGTCGTGACAGACGCAAACCTCAGCCATCGTCGCCGCTTTTACAACCGAACCAGCTGTTACCGGCTGCTGGCCCTGGTGCTTTGCCTCGGCACCACGCTGAGTGCGAGCCTGGCTTACGGGACCGAAAAGGCCAGCCGCATCCTGGTCGACAAGTCAGAACGCACCCTGGTGCTGTTCTCAAGTGGCAAGCCGATTAAGAGCTACCCGGTTTCTCTCGGCCGCAATCCTGTCGGCCATAAACGCTACGAGGGTGACAAGCGCACGCCGGAAGGCATCTACATCATCGACGGCAAGAATCCGAACAGTGCCTTTCACCTGTCGCTGCACATCTCTTACCCGAACGAGCGCGACAAACGGATCGCCCGCGAGCGCGGCTGGGATCCGGGCGGCGCCATCGTCATCCACGGTCTGCCTACCGGTCTCATCAAGACCTCCGCGAAATACGAAAAGGACTGGACCGACGGCTGTATCGCCCTGTCGAATGCCCATATCGAAGAGATCTGGGGTCTCGTCGATGAGGGCACGCTGATCGAAATTACGCCCTGAGATCGTCTACTCTTCGCTCTTCTTGAGCGAAAGGATGATCTCGCATGGACTGGAAGGTTTTTCTGACCATCTTCGGCACGGTGTTCCTGGCCGAACTCGGCGACAAAACCCAGCTGGCAACGGTGCTCTTTGCAACGCGGGAAGCTCTGCATCCGCTGATCGTCTTCTTCGCAGCCTCTACCGCCCTCATCGCCACAACCGCTGTCGGCGTACTCGCCGGTACCTTCATCGCCGATCAGATCGATACCCGCATCCTCTCCTACATCGCCGGGGTGGGCTTCATCCTGATCGGCGCCTGGACGATCTGGAACGCAGCCTGACGTCCGGGCCGCTCAGAGACCTTCGCGGGAATTAATCCCATCAAGGGGGAAGATCGGCCGGCGCACGTGCTCGAAGGTCACCTCACTGTAGTCCGAGGTGCAGACTCCCAGGCCCGCACACTCGACTACCTTTGCCACGAGCGGCATGAAGCCCACCCGATAGTGAATGCGGGATTTCAGCATCAGGAAGCGACGACTGGTCGGTTCAATGCCGAGGCTGCGGAAACAACCCGGATCAAACGGTTCGATGTGCCGGGAAATCACAACAATGTCCACGGAGCCTACGCTGAGCACGGCGCTGTGCCCCATGTTCATGGTCAGCCCCCGGGACATGGCGACGGTTGCCGGGAAGCGGCCTTCTGAAAGCAGCTTCACCCGGCCAGTCACTTCAAGGGGCTGGCTCTGGCGCTCAAGGGCCGGCATCGGCAGCTTGCCGCCAAGAGAAACAGTCACCTCCGCACCAATGCCCGCTGCCGCCATGGTGGCGACAGCAGCAGGGTCGTAGATCCCAAAAAACGCGAGGTCTTCCAGGCCGGCTTCAAGGACGGCGGCCAGCACTTCCGTGGTATCCATGGTGCCGCCGGAGGCCGTGTTGTCGTAATGATCGAGCAGCAGCACGGGGCCCTCCGCCTCCTCGGCAAGCTGCCGGGCGCGATCCAGGGAATCCTCGAGCGGTTCCACCTCGTAGACAAAGGCCTGCCGATCGGCCCAGGCCCGATCGAGGAGCTCATCCCGATAGCGCTCCGCCAGCGCCTGATCATTATCAGTAACAACCACCACAGAAAGCCCGGCGTTCTCAATGTCCGCATGGGGAAAACCGGTAAAAAGACTCACGGACAGGGCACCCTCGGCCTCCATCTCCCGGGCTCGAGCCTGCAGAGCGGCGTTCGGGTGGTCGTCCGTCCCCTGACGCATCACGTGCGGGAGCATCGGCGCGTTACCCCAGGCCACGGTGGGCACAACCTCTCCCGCCAGGGCCGCCAGAGTGATCCGGCCCGCCTTCAGCGCTGTCCCATCCATATCGATGTGCGGATAGGTCTGATAGCCGCTGACCACCGTCGCCAGCTCGACAATGTCCGGATAAAGGTTTGCGTGCATGTCGAGGGCAACGCCAACGGGCACGTCCGGAGCCACTGCGCGGATTCGCCGTAGCAGTTCCCCCTCACCATCTTCGAAAGTGCGGGTCACCATGGCGCCGTGCAGATCGAGCAGAATCGCATCGGGGGCTTCGGCAGCTGCCGCGACGATGCGCTCGACAATGTACTCGTAAGCGTCGTCTTCCACGGGACCGGAAGGTGGTGCCCCGGCCACTACCGGGATAATCACGTCGGCACCGCGCTCCGCCGCCGCCTGCAGATAGCCACCGACGCAGCTCGCGGTACCCTGGTAGACGTCAATCGCCGCAGCACCGGCCAGCGGTGCCGGTCGACCGCCCGCAAAACGGTCCAGATCCGTGACGACCGGTGAAAAAGTATTGGTTTCGTGGCTCATGGTCGCGATAACGACACGCATAACGGCTCCTGACCCGGTGACTGACAGACGTTGAGGGGTTGATGGTATGAGCCTCCCGGTCCGCGAACAACGCGGGCTGCGGGTTTTGAGCATCAGGCTCGAAGTAAACCCGCGCCGCTGGCATCCTTAGCGCCGAAGCAACAGACCAGAGACCCCCGAATGCGCTACCTGTTGAAACGGATCCTCCTCAGCTGCGGCCTGCTGACCGGCCTGATCGTGCTTTCCGCCTGTGCGCCAGAGGTGGGTAGCGAGCGCTGGTGCGCGGCCATGGAAGAAAAACCGAAAGGCGACTGGACTGCAAACGAAGCCCTGGACTACGGCAAACACTGCCTCATCGAATAAGGCTTGAGCTGTTTCTCCGGGCGCAGGGCAGGGAAAAACACCCAAGTCCCTTGGCCCAGGGACCCACCGGATTTACCATTCACCGATCTCTTTGAGCGGGACAGCCCGAAGGCCGCTAACCCGTGATCTCCACCGCCATTACTGGTGACATCGTCGTCCACACGGCCGCCGACGACGTGAGTCTCGAACAGATCAGTGAAGCCATGCAGGCGTGGTACCAGCACGCCGACTTCGACCCGGAGCGCCCGGTGCTCTGGGACCTCCGCGCCGTGACTATGGAGCTGGAACGCGATGGCATTACGCCGGAACGCGTAACCAGCTGGTCTGAAAGCTCAAGCGCCGTCATCAATGCGGAACGAGCCGGGCGGAAAACGGCCTGGGTCTTTGGCGAGGATGGCACCGCAGAACTCGCCAGCGAACTCCTTGGGGCCTACGACTGGCAGCATAAAGTCCGCATTTTCGCCAACGATATGGAAGCCGCCCGCGCATGGCTGTTCTCAACAATTCGCTGACTGACCGCCGCCTTAAGGCCTTGGCGAAACCATGACTGGGGACAAGCTCGTCGCCACCGACTTCCCGGTTCCCGAGGGTCTCGAGCATGAAGCGTTCCGTCTGCGCATGCTGGCAGCAAGCGATGCCGAGGCCGACTATGAGGCCGTCATGGCCTCCGCCGCCCGACTCCGGGCTGGCTCGGAGAATGGTTGGCCCCGCATCGGTTTTACGCTGGCAGAGAACCTTGCGGACCTCGAACGCCACGAGCAGGAGTTTTACGACCGGGTCGCCTTTGCCTACACCATGGTCGCCCCGGACGAGAGCAGCGTGCTCGGCTGCGTCTATTTCAACCCGCCGACATCGCCGGAAGCGGATGTGAACGTACACCTCTGGGTTCGAGACGAACATCACCCCGCCCTTACTCGAACACTCTACGAGGCGGTGGTTGCCTGGCTGGTAAAGGACTGGCCTTTCGAGCGCATTCACTGGGCGCGACAAAGCTACTACGACGATGCGATCGGCAATGGCTGAGCTGAAAACCAGGCCAACAGATGCAAAGGTCTCCGAGTTCCTCGACTCTGTCGCGGACGACCGGCGCCGGGCTGACGCCATACAGGTTGCAGCGCTCATGGAGCAGATCACCCGGCGTCCCCCGCGGCTCTGGGGCTCCTCCATCATCGGCTTCGGCAGCTACCGCTACCAGTACGCCAGCGGGCGCAGCGGCGAGTGGCCCCTGACGGGTTTATCGCCACGGAAGCAGGCCCTCACCCTGTACATCATGTCCGGTTTCGACGGCTACGAAGATCTGCTGGCTGACCTCGGCCGCTTCCGTACCGGCAAATCCTGCCTGTACGTTAATCGTCTCGAGCAGATCGACGAGCGGATACTTGCCCGCCTCATTCGCAAGTCCGTCGCCCACCTGCGTCGGAAGTGGCCAACGGAATAGCCATGCCGATCGTCACGCTGGAAACCCTCTCGGACGATCCCTACTCGGAAGACGACGCCCTGCCGACGCCCCTGCAACTGCAGACTCTGGCCGACGCGCTCGGGGAGCTGTTCGGTTCACAGCCATCGGGGACCTGGGTTCGCGCGCGGCAGCAGCAGCGCGCCTACTACGCGGAGAACCTCATCGACCTGGATCCCCGCTTACGTCCGGTTATCGTTGAGATCCTGAAGTCTGAGCTGGACTCCCGGCAGAATCTGACGCTGGAAGCTGCGGCCGTTTGCGCCCTTGTTGCGCAGGTGCTCGAGCGGGCACCGGAAAACGTGCACGTGATCTACCAGCCCAGCGCCCGCGGCCGAGTTGCCTTCGGAGGCCAGCTTGTCCAATAGCGTGCCCGCAGCGCTCACACGCCTTATTGGCCAGCATCCGGCCGCCCTGCGCAGCGTTCGCTGGACGGGCAGCGGAGCCGTGGGACGGCATCCTGAAGACAAAGAACATCTCGAGATTGAGACCAAGCAGGGTCTCGTGGCGCTCATTGACCACCGGGACGGCAGCGCCTACAGCCGGCCGCCGGTGCCGCCAGATGCAGCCGGCGAGCGGCAGGCGAGGGACCTGACGGAGCAGCTCCCGGTTGCCTTCGATCAGCGCCCGGTCATTGAGGCCATCAAAGGCGACGGCAACAGCGCCTGGCGCTTCGAGCTGAGCACCGGTTCCTGCTTCGTTTTCGAGTTCCCAGCCGCTAAGGTAACGCAACGGTAGCGCAACGCCGCCAGGGGTAATCGATGATCAGGAACAGCTCGCTTGAGAGGGCGAGGCGTCCGCGGTCGGGATTGCTGGCGCACCACTCACGACCGAGCTCGACGATGAATGACCGGACCCTGACCATTGAAGCTGCGAGCAGAGAAGACTATGCAGCGATTCTTGCGCTGAACGAGGCGGCAATCCCAGCGGTGAATCAGATCGACGTAGGGGAGCTCCGCGCCCTGCATGCTCAGGCCGCCTGCCTGCTGGTCGCGAGGCAAGGAAACACACTCCTGGGATTCCTGCTGGTCCTCGACGAAACGGCAGACTATGAGAGTGAAAACTACCAGTACTTCCGCTCGCACTACGAGGCCTTCGCCTACGTGGACCGAATTGTGGTTGCGGCAGAAAGTCGCGGTCTCGGCCTTGGCGGCCGCCTCTACGATGCCCTCGATCAGGAGTTGCCGGAAGCGCCCCGCGTCGCCTGCGAAGTTAATGTGCGGCCACCAAACCCCGGATCCCTCACGTTTCACGAACGCCTGGGCTTCAAGGTCGTCGATGAGCAGGACACCGGGGGTGGCGCAAAGCGGGTGGCGCTGATGATCCGCGAACAGCCCGCAACGACGTGACCCCGGCAGTGCAGGCGCTGAAGGTGGCCGGTGTGGTTTTCGACCTCCTCGAGTACGAGGCATCTGTACCCGCCGGCCAGGGTGCTGGCAGCGCGGCAGCCACCGCGCTCGGCATCGATCCGGATGCCGTTTACAAAACTCTGGTCGTCGAGCTCAGCAGCGGCGAGCTGATCGTTGCGGTTATTCCAGCGGAGAACCAGCTGGCCCTGAAGAAACTGGCAAAGGCTGCAGGCGCCAAAGGCGCGGTGATGGCGGATTCCAGGCGCGCGGAACGCGCGACCGGATACGTTACCGGTGGCATTTCACCGATCGGGCAGAAGCAGGCGCTCAGAACTTTTGTGCACAGGGGCGCCGCGGACCTTGCGCAGGTCTTTGTCAGCGGAGGCCGGCGGGGCCTGGAGCTTGCGCTCACCCCCGCCGATCTGATCAGCGTCGTCGACGCCGAAAGCTGCGATCTCTGCGCCTAACGGCGCTTATCGACCGCCTCGTTGACGCGCAGCTGACGGCCACCAAAGTCGTTGCCGTTCAGCTCTTCGATCGCCTTGCCAGCTGCCGCATCATCGAGCTCCACAAAGCCGAAGCCCCGGGAACGACCCGTGTCCCGGTCCGTGATGACGCGCGCAGAGTGCACAGTGCCCATAGCCGAAAAGAGTGCTTCAAGCTCCCCGTCGTCAACGCTCCAGGGGAGATTGCCCACATACAGTTTCTTCATAAATTCGATCAGTTCCTAGAGACTCGGGTACGCGGGCGTCCTCTTCCCGCACATCGCACACTTCGGCATCGACATCCCAAGCTGAGACGGCTACGCCTATGACGGCTGCCGTCGTCTGGTTAAAGTAAGCACGCAGCTTGAGCAAGCCTGGGCTCTGATCTCCCTTTTCCTCCGACCTGGCTACAGGCCATGAGAAACCGGGAGCAGAGAACGATGCCAATCTCACGCAGGAGTGGCGAGGCTTACCCGAACATTGTGTGGGGCCATTGTTGCGGTATTACGACACCCGCACAAGCCGGATACGCAGTTTCATCCGAGGAGGTCAGACATGCTGAACAAAGGCGATCGTGCGCCTGACATCGAAAGCATTGATCAGGATGGCAACAGCCTGTCGCTGAAAAACCTGCTCGAGAGCGGCCCCGTTGTCCTCTACTTCTATCCCGCGGACTTCACCCCGATCTGCACGGCGCAGGCCTGTGCCTTTCGCGACCGGGCGGATAACCTGTCCGAGCACAGGATCCGTATCCTCGGTATCAGCCCCCAGGGTGCAGACAGTCACCGCCGCTTTGCGGACAGTTTCCAGCTCACATTCCCGCTCATCTCGGATGAAAAGAAGCAGATCATTCGCGCCTACGGCGTAGACGGGCCCCTCGGTTTCGGCGTCCGTCGGGCCACCTTTCTGGTCGGGCAGGATCAGCGCATTGGCAAACGCGTGGTATCAGACCTCTTCGTCGGCAGCCACACGGACTTCCTGGCCTCGGTGCTGAAAGAGATCGATGCCCCCGGCTCCGACGGGCGCGTTTCTTGACGCCTTTCCATCTGGCCATTCCCGTGCACGACCTGGCGGCGGCCCGGGCTTTCTACGGGGAGCTCCTCGGTTGTCCGGAAGGACGCAGCAGCGAACATTGGGTGGACTTCAACCTGCTTGGTCATCAGCTGGTCTGTCATGAGGCGCCCGCATTCGAACGGCAGCCCCGGGGTAATCCCGTAGACGGCCACGACGTGCCCGTGCCCCACTTCGGCGTTGTGCTGACCATGGACGAATGGCGCACGCTGGCTCAGCGCCTCGAAGACGCCGGCATCGAATTTGCCATTGCGCCCTACGTTCGCTTCGAAGGAGAGATCGGCGAACAGGCCACCATGTTCTTCTACGACCCGAGCGGCAATGCCCTCGAGTTCAAAGCCTTCAAAGACATCGACCGACAGCTCTTCGAACGCTGACATTGGCAGGCACCAGGAAAAGGCAGGCACCAGGAAAAGGCAGGCACCAGGAAAAGTATGAACAACAGCGACGAAAGCCAGGCAGTCTCGACGTTCATTGAGGCGTTACACGCATGCTGGCCGAGCGGTGATCTGCAGGC
>JBCDDI010000002.1:0-30235 GCA_039180365.1 Pseudomonadota bacterium | reverse complement strand
TCGATACCCGCTCGGCAACCGGTGCCTTCACGGAAATCCACGGCGACCCGCCACATATCCTCAAAGCCTTCGCTGGCTGGCGCCGCGCTCACGACTTGTTCAAGCCCGGTGATCCGATCATCATGCGTCCGGAAGCAAGGGGAAGGGACTAGTCAGGTGCAGGTAAACGGTCTGTTGTTCGACCTTGGCGGCACCCTGTTCAGCTACAGCGGCCGCCGACGCATGGGCCAGGCGCTCATGGGAGCGGTGACGGAACTCGGCATCGATGCACAGCCGAAGGACATTGGTGCCGCCTGGGGGGAAGCGAGCCGCGACGCCATGCGCCGCTTCTCGCAGGAACCCTACTTTTTGCATCGGGATCTGTTCACCAGCACGCTGGAAGCTTTTGCGGCGGGCTTCGAACGTGAGGTCGGCGAAGCGCTCAGGGAGCGTTTCATCGCCGCCCAGCGCCAGGCAACAATCGACAACCTGCCGATCCGTGACGACACCGCCGAAACGCTCGAGGCGCTGAAATCCCGGGGCCTCTATCTCGCCATCGTCTCGAACATCGACGACGACTACCTGGACCCGATCGTCGCCAAACACGGACTTGAGCGCTGGCTCGACCACTGGACGAGCTCTGAGGAAGCCGCGTCCTGTAAACCGCACACGGGGATTTACCACTACTCCCTGGAGAAGGCCGGTCTCAACACCGGCGAAACGCTGTTCGTCGGTGACTCACTGCATCACGACGTTGCCGGTGCAAGCGCTGTTGGCATGCGTTCCGTGCGCATCAGCGAGGAAGGCATCTCCACGCCGCTCACGGAAGGCCTCGAAGTCACCGCGGAGCCGGACTATGAGATCACCAGCCTCACGGAACTCATCGACATCGTCGATGCCCTGAACGGCAATGGCCGCTGAAGCGATACCCGAAGCACCGGAAGAGCTCTCAGCGGACTGGCTGAGCGAGGCCCTCGGCAATCCCGTCTCCGCCGTTACGCAGGAGATCCTCGGCCAGGGGCAGGGTTTTCTCGGCGACATCGTCCGCCTGCATCTGACCTCGGACGGGGCGCTGCCGAATACGGTGATAGCCAAACTGCCGAAGAAGGCCAATCGTGCCATGGGCGAAATGCTTGGCGTTTACGAGCGGGAGGTGCTCTTCTTCGACGAACTCTGCGCCTCGGTACCCGTAAGAACGCCGCAGATCTACTTCAGCCACTACGACCCCGATGCGGGCTCTGAGAAACAGAAGGAAATTCTTGGCGCCTGCGACGGCCTGCCCCGGTTTATGACGCCCGTCATCGGTTATCTCGGGAAAAAGATCGCAGCAGCAAAGAACCGTCGCTATCTGCTGATCATGGAAGACCTCAGCGCCTTTGAGCCCTGCGATCAGTTTGCGGGCGCCGACGCCACTTTCTGCGGCGCCGTGCTCGAGCAGTTTGCACCGGCGCACAGGGCCTTCTGGAACGATTCGGCTTTCGCCGATCGCTTCTGGCTGCTGCCTATGGATATCGATGCACGCATGCGCGAGGGCATGTTCCGGCAGACCCTGCCGCGGTTTCTCGAGGAAGCGGATGACAGCCTGAAACCTTACGTGCGCTGGATCGGCGAACACTACGCGGACCTGACCCGGCGGCTCACGGAGGAAGCGCCAACCACGCTCCTGCACTGCGACCTGCGCCTCGACAACGTCTGCTGTAACGGCAGCGAATGTGCCTATCTCGACTGGCAGCTGACCCGATCGGGCCCGGCGGCCTACGATGTCGCCTACTTCATCGGCAGCGCCCTGCATGCGGACACAACGCCCGCGGCAGAAGACGAATGCCTCGGTCGCTATCACCGGGCTCTTGCGGCGCCGGACTATGATTTCGCCCGCTTCCGTCGCGACTACGAGCGCGGCCTGCTGCTGGCCCTGACCTCGGTGATGCCGAGCGACGACTTCGCCATCGATGCGGGCCGGGGCCAGGAAATGATGGCTCGTTGGCGGGCCCGCCTCGCCGCGCGACTGCAGCGGGTAGACGTCACCACCCTTCTTTAGGCAGAATCAAAAAAAACCGGATGGCTTGACGGTTTTTTCCGCCAGGGGACAGAAGGGGAATCATGCTCGACGATCTATTTGGCCTGACCGGCCAGGTGGCGGTGGTCACCGGTGCCGGACGCGGTATCGGTGAAGGCATCGCCCGCGTACTCGCTGGCGCCGGCGCCAGCGTCGTCTGTGCGGCCCGGCGTACGGAGGAGATCGAGCGGGTTGCCGCAGACATCGTCTCCGCCAACGGCAAAGCCATCGCCGTTACCACCGACGTCACCGACACGGCGGCTCTTAAGCATCTCGCTGAAGCCGCGCGCACGGAGTTCGGCCGTCTGGATATCTGGGTGAACAACGCCGGTGGCTCGCCGCTGCAGATGCCGCTCACGGAGCTCCCCCGGGACGAGTGGGACGCAACGCTGGCGCTGAATCTCACGGCGATCTGGGAATCTACCTGTATCGCTGCCGAGGTCATGGAAGACGGTGGTCGCGTGCTGAACATCTCCTCCATCGCCGCGGAAATGGTCGTTATGGGCAGCGGCCACTACAGCGCGGCCAAGGCCGGGGTAAACATGCTCACCCGGGCCTTCGCCCAGGAACTGGGGCCGCGGATTCGCGTTAACTGCATCATGCCCGGAGCCGTGCCGACGGAGATCATGATGAAAGCCATGAAACTCAAGGAAGACGACCTGCCTCAGCTGGAGCGCATGCTGAAGCTGCCGGCCGGTCGTCTCGGGACGCCGGAAGACCTCGGCGCCGCCACGCTTTTTCTCTGCTCGAAAGCCTCTGAATGGGTAACGGGCCAGTGTATTCGTATCGATGGAGGTGCCTGATATGACAACGGCAAAACGCTGCGTCCTCGCTTCCCGGCCGGACGGCCTGCCAACGCCGGACAACTTCGCCTTTGAGGACGTGGAGCTGCTGCCCCTTGGCGACGATCAGGTCACGGTCGCCGTGGATACCCTGTCCATCGATGCCTTCATCCGCACAACCCTCGGGGACCGGGACGGTCACCATGGATCCATTCCCCTCGGCGCCCCCTGCGTGGCGCTCGGAGTGGGCCAGGTCATCGACAGCACCTCGGACACCCTGAAGGTTGGCGACTGGGTAAATGGACCGCTCATGGCTCAGACCCACGCCCAGATGCCGGCGGCCATGTTCCAGAAGATCGACACCAGCATCGCCGAGCCAAGCGCCTGGCTCGGCCCGCTCGGGATGACCACGGGTCTCACGGCCTACTTCGGCCTGCTGGAAGTGGCAGGCGTTAATGAAGGCGACACCGTGGTCGTCTCCGGGGCTGCCGGGGCCGTTGGCAGCGTTGCCTGTCAGCTGGCAAAAATTCATGGGGCCCGAGTGATCGGCATCGCCGGCGGGCCCGACAAGGTTGCCTATCTGACAGACAACCTGGGTATCGATGCCGGCATCGACTACAAAGGCGAGGATGTCGCCGCCCGCCTCGACGAGCTGGCGCCGGACGGCATTAACGTCTACTTCGATAACGTCGGCGGCGAACTCCTCGATCTGGTGCTCGATCGGATAGCCATGGGCGCGCGTATTGCGATCTGCGGCGCCATCTCTCAGTACGATGATCTCGACGACGTACGCGGCCCGAAGTTATATCTGCGCCTCGCCGAGCGGAATTCCCGCATGGGTGGCTTTACCGTCGACTACTATAGCGACCGCTTCGGGGAGGCGATCGGTCAGCTCGCCGGCTGGATGGCAGAAGGTAAACTGTCTCTCCCGGAGCACGTGGAGCACGGCATCGAGCAGTTTCCGGCGGCGCTCATCAAGTTGTTCACCGGCGGCCATCGGGGCAAGCTGCTGGTAAAGCCCTGATCCCGGCATCGACTCTCTAAAGGCTCTTAAGACTCTAAGGAGAAGGAAGGAATTGAAGCATGGCTAAAGCAGAGAAGTTGACCGCAACAAACTCGCGAGCCCGCCTCATCGAGATGGCACACCACAATATGGGCGTGATCGACGCAGGTGAACTTGAGCGGGCCGACGAGGTGCTCCGCGTTCCTGCCTCGCACTACTACGACCAAGACCGCTGGCAGCTGGAGATGGATCGGGTCTTCAAACGCCTGCCGCTGATGCTGGCTCTGTCCTGCGAGCTTCGTGAACCAGGCGACTTTAAGACGATCGAGGTCTGCGGGGTTCCGGTGCTCATCATCCGCGCCGAGGATGGCGAGGCCCGGGCCTTCGTGAACAGCTGCGCACACCGGGGGGCGGTGGTCGTTCAGGAAGCCCGGGGTAACCGGAAACGCTTCTCCTGCCCTTATCACGCCTGGACCTACGACCACGCGGGAGACCTCGTTGCGATTTACGCAGAGAAGGATTTCGGTGAAATCGACAAGTCGTGCCACGGCCTTACCCGTCTGCCGACCGGTGAACGTTCGGGGCTGATCTGGGTGAACCTCGATGCGGAGTCAACGCTGGATCTGGACAGCTACCTCTGCGGTTACGACCATCTGCTCGCGCACTTCGGCTTTGACAACTGGTCGCTCTTCCAGGATCGCACCATCGCCGGTCCAAATTGGATGATTGCCTACGACGGCTACATGGATCTTTACCACCTGCCGATCCTGCACAAGAACACCTTCGGCGCGAACATGCCCAACCAGGCGCTCTACTATGCCTTTGGCCCGCACCAGCGCGTGTCGAGCCCGAACCCCCAGCTTTTCGACTTTAAGGACAAGCCGGAGGACGAGTGGCCCATAGACCCGCTGCTCTCCAGCGTCTGGACCATCTTCCCGCACATCTCCATCGCTTCTTTCGATGGCGGCGGCGGCCGCGGCGTGATGATCTCGCAGCTTTTCCCGGGCGATACGCCCCAGGAATCCCGTACCGTGCAGAACTATGTCATGGAAACCCTGCCCCCGACGGAGGAGATGAAGAGCGCCGCCGAGGAGCAGTTTAAGCTCCTCAAGTACGTGGTCGAGGAGGAGGACTACGCCACCGGTCTTGCCCAGCAGCGTGCCCTCATGCATCGACCCGGCGCGGAAGTAATGTTCGGCCGCAACGAAGGCGGCGGTCAGCATTTCCACGGCTTCCTCGATACGCTCCTGAAAACGGAAAACGCCGAGCTGCCGGCCCTGTTCGAATCGCTAGCCTGATGCGGCGGACCTGACCTTGGATCTCGGTCTCAAGGGACGCACGGCCATCGTTTTCGGCGGCAGCCTCGGGATCGGTCGAGCCATCGCGGCGGCGCTTGCCCGGGAAGGCGTAGCCCTTGCCATTGCCGCACGAAACGCTGAGCGGCTGGAGGCTGCCGCGGCTGACATCAGCGCTGAGACCGGGACTCAGGTCCTTGCCCTACCCTGCGACGTGCGCAACCGTGATGCCGTCGATGCAACGGTCAACAACGCCGCCGCCGAACTCGGCGGCCTCAATATCCTCATCAACAGCGGCTCTGCCCCCGGCGGCTCACGAACGGCGGTAGGCACCATCGACACCATCGTCGACGAAGACTTCCTCGCGGACTTCGATACCAAATACCTCGGTGCCCTGCGGACGGCCCGCGCTGCCATTCCTCATCTGGAAGCAGCGGGCTGGGGTCGGATCGTCAACATCAGCGGGCTGAACGCGCGAATTGCCGGGAATCTCTCCGGGGGGGCGCGCAACACATCGCTCGTGCACTTCACAAAAACCCTCGCAAACCAGCTTGGGCGTCGCGGCATCACCGTGAACTGCATTCACCCGGGCATTACGCGTACGGAACGGACCCCAGGCATGCTTGCCGCAAGAGCAGACAGACAGGACAGCACGCCGGAGGCCGTAGAGGCCGCCGACTATGCGGAAGGTGCGCCGCGGGCAAACGCCATTGGCCGCATGATTGATGCGGCCGAAATTGCTGACCTCACGGTGTTTCTCTGCTCTGAGAAAGCCTGGTGCGTCACCGGCGAAACCATTGCTGCAGACGGTGGGGGCAGCAACGCCGTTTACTACTGAAGCCTCGAAGAGCGCGGAGGGCGCGTCATGAAAACCGGACTGATGCTGAACGCGGATCTCATGCAGGGAGCAAAGATCCTAGCGACAGCGCGCGAGGCGGAGTCCATGGGCTTTCACACCCTCTGGGTTCCGGAAATCTTCGGCCGCGAGCCTTTTGTGATGGCCGCTTCGGTGCTGGCCGCGACGGAGCGGGTGCGCGTCGGTACCGCTATCGCCAACGTTTACGTGAGAGATGCCATGGCAACCAAAGCCGGGGCCTTTACGCTGGCCGATCTCTATGGCGACCGCTTCAGTCTGGGACTGGGCGTCTCAAACGTTGTCGGCAACGAACTTCGCGGTCACAGCTGGCTGCCACCGGTCGATAAACTCGAAGGCTATCTGGATGCCTTCGAAGGCTGGCAGCTGCAGTTTCCCGCGACGGGTCAGCCACCGGTTTATCTCGCGGCCCACGGGCCGAAGCTCATCGACTTCGCCCGGCGGAGGACCAACGGGGCGTTCATGTATCTGACAACCAGCGCTTACCTCGCCGAAGCCGCGCGGGAACTCAGCGGCAAGGAACTGCTCGTCATGCAGCCTGTTGCCGTCCACGAGGACCTCGAGGAAGCCCGCCGTCTTGCCCGTCGCACGGTCCGAATCTATACAGACCTGCCTAACTACCAACGCGCCTGGCGGGCTCAGGGGTTCTCCGAGGCCGACTTCAAGGACGGTCCCAGCGATGCGCTGCTGGACGCCCTCGTCGCCCTCGGTCCCCGATCGCGGGTGCAGGAGAAACTGGCGGAACGCAAGCAGGCCGGCGCTACCCACATGATCCTGATTCCAACGAACCTCACAGAAGCACGCACGCCGGACTGGAGCAGGTTGGAAGGTCTCATCAGCTGAACGGACGGACGGCCCTATGACCACCTTCGATCGCTACATCGGCATGGACTACCTTGAGGGAGATGACGACCGCGGCGCCTATTCGACGGCACGAATAGTTATCGAGGCGCACCACTGCAACCCCACAGGGAACATCAACGGCGGCGTGATCATCTCCCTCGCGGACAACATCTCAACGGGCGCTGCCGGACGCGCCTACTTTGAGAAAACCGGCGAGGAAAAGTTCATGGTTGGCGTAGACCTCCACGCGGTCATGCTCGCGAACCAGCTCGGCGGCACCATTCGCGGCTATGCGCGCCCGGTCCGGGTTGGCCGGCGCATTACGGTGGTTCGGACCGAAATCCGCGGAGACGAAGACCGGCTCCTCGCAGAAGTGACCACAACACACGTGCCCACCTGAGCCCCCTCAGTCCAGACTCGCCTCAATGGCTGCAAGGTACGGGGCTCGAACGTCGAGTTTGTTTTTCGCGTAGGCGGCGCCGGGCAGCTCCGCCAGGGCAGCAGCCTGGGCGATGGCGGCGTCCAGCACCTGCTCCGGTGGCAGCACTCTATCGAGATAACCAGCGGCTACCGCACCGTCCGGGTCGTAGAGCTCCGATTGCACGACGGCGCGCGTGAGATGGCGCGGATCCAGCCGCGCCGTGGCAAGCTGGATGCCGAAAACCGGGAAAGACATGCCAATGGCCGTCTCGTTCAACCCCAGTTTGAACTCTCCTGCTGCACCAATGCGGTTATCACCCGTCAGCAGCAGGAACGCGCCTGCGGCAATGGCGTGGCCCGTGCAGGCCATGACCACCGGCTGGGAATGCGAGAAGAGACGCAGAAAAGTTTTCGCACCCTTGCCGACCAGCGCTGCGGCCGCTTCCGGACCTTTCTGAATCTCTTTCAGATCGAAGCCCGCGGAAAACACCCCGTCACGCCCGGTGACCACCACCGCCTTGGCCTCGGCCGCCGCCTGATCCAGACCTTCGTGCAGGCTATCGAGGAGCGTATGACCGACCGCATTGGCCTTGCCGTCGTCGAAATGCAGCACCGCGACATCGTCCTTGCGTTCAAACTTCATTCACCGGCTCCCAGCTGATTCATGTAGCTGGCGAGATCGAAGTAGTCCCGCCAGGCGCTGATCTTCCCGTCGCGGAACTCAAAGATTCCCATGACCGGCAAGGACAGCGGTTTACCGCCAGCAATGATGAAGTCGTCCACCCGTTCCGTGAGCACGGCGCCATCGGCGTTTTCTGCGATGGCGACCACCCGCCAGTTGACGGACTCAGGCGCCATGCCGCGAATCACGCCCATGGCCGCGGCTTTTCCTTCCAGGGCCTCCATAGGCATGTTGTGGTAGACGACATCCTCGGTGAAGGCCCCTTCGATGGCATCCCAGTCCATACGATTCCAGGCGTCGATGAAGGCGAGCACCTGCTCGGTATTGCTCTGACTCATGCCGATGGCTCCCGCGCGAGGCGCAAACTTGAGAAGCCCCGCACCTTGGCGGATGGGTACCCTTTGTGCAACCCTGCGCCCCCATCTCCCGGGTAACGGCTGCGGATGATCATCCCTATACGACTCGGTGGTTCCCGCGCCGGGCCCCTGACCTTGAACTGGCGCTGGATTGCCGCCGTTGGGCTTTTTCTTTCATCAGTTTCCGCCCTGCTCATGGGCGTGGGCTTCTCCGAACGTCCGGATCTCGGTGATGCGCCGCTGCTGACCAAAGCCTATTACAGCCTGGGGCTGTTTGTGGTCGGCGGTCTTGATCTCGGGATACCCGAAGGTGGTCCCGCCTTCGGCAGGGCCCTGCTCTGGTTTGCCTACTTCGGCAGCCCGCTGCTCATGGCATCCGCCGTGATTGAAGCCGTGCTGCGCGTCATGCGACCTCAGCGTTGGCAGCTGCGGCGCCTGTCAAACCACATCATCCTCGTTGGCTCCGGTGAACTCACCACCAGCTACCTGCGCATGCTGCGGGGCCACGTCGGCGATACACCGATCGTCGTGGTTGATGAAGCGATCGATCCGGTGCGTGCGGAAGAACTGCAGCAGACCTTCGATGTGACGCTCGTGACCGGCGACATCACCCACAGATTCCTGCAACGGGAGCTGCGCCTGGAGATGGCACTCCAGCTTGTGTTCCTCGGCGACAACGACTTCCTGGCCTACGAGGCAGCAAGCAAAGTGCTTCGCGACTTCCCGGCCTTCGGCTCACGCATCATTCTGCATTGCCACAATCTGCGCTTCATGCGGTCCATGCAGGACACCTCCGTGGCGAAACTCTGCACCACTTTCAATGCCTACCATCTCGCTGCGCAGAGCCTCGTCCACGACGCCCTGCTGAAGCAGTTTCACAGCACGGTCAACCGGGACGTTGTGATCATCGCCGGCTTCGGCCGTTTCGGTCAGACCATCATGGAGGAACTGGAAGCGCGTGCAGAGGGGGAACTCGAGAAGGTGTTCCTCATCGATATCGATGCGGATCGGCGTGTGCTGGTGGTGGAGGAACAGCAGCGCCTCCGGGGCAACTATGAGCGCATCGTTCTCGAGGGCGACATATCCAATCCGGATGTCTGGCGCCGACTCACAGAGGCGGAGGATCTGACTCAGAACCATCCGACCATTCTGCTTGGCACCGGAAGAGCTGAGGTGAATCTGCGTACCGCGCTCTGGATCAAACGCAAATACCCGAACGCGCTGGTCTTCGCCCGGACCAACGACGTTTCACAGCTCGCTCAGGAGGTCGGGGCCGAACACGACATCGAGACCTTCAGCATCAAACAGCTGGTCGAAGACAACGTGCCGAAAGAGTGGCTGCCGGTGAGCTATCAGGCCTGATCACAGCTCTGAGAAGAGCCTGTCCGGGGAACCGGCCCGCCGTCGGCGACGGACCGGTTCCGGCAATCAGCCCTGGAGAGAACCGAAGTTTTTACCCTCGGCCACCAGTTTCTCGAGGAGCGGGGCCGGTTCCCAGGCCGGGCCGCCATAAACCTCACCGAAGCGTTTGATGTCCGCAAGGACATTGTCCAGACCCTGCTGATCCGCCCAGAACATCGGGCCGCCGGTGACTTCCGGGAAGCCGTAGCCGTTGATGTAGACGATGTCGATGTCGCAAGGTCTGAGCGCAATCCCTTCTTCGAGGATTCGCGCGCCCTCATTGATGAGCGGGTAGAGACAGCGCTTCAGCACTTCGTCGTCATCCACGTCCTGCCGGTCGATGCCGAGCTCCTGCGAGGTCTGCTCAACAATCTCAACCACTTCCGGATCAGGCTGCCCGGCGCGGCTGCCTTCGGGATAGATATAGAAACCGCGAGAGGTCTTCTGGCCGAAGCGCTCAAGTTCGCAGAGCTTGTCTGCAACCCGGGCGGTGATGGGTACGTCTTCCGGCGCCGTACCGGCAAGCTTCCGGGCCCGCCAGCCGAGATCCAGACCAACGAGATCGTTCATCTGGAACGGCCCCATGGGCATGCCAAAGCCGTTCATGACGCTATCCACCTGGTAGGGGGTGGCGCCCTGGAGGATGATCTCGCCGGCCTGTCGCGTGTACTGACCCAGCATCCGATTGCCGATAAAGCCGGGGGCATTGCCGGACAGCACGGCGATCTTGTTCAGGCGGCGACCAAGCTTCATGACCGTGGCGATCACATCCGGGGCCGTGGCCGCACCGCGGACAACTTCCAGCAGCCGCATGACGTTCGCCGGTGAGAAGAAGTGCATGCCAATCACGTCTCCCGGGCGCGACGTGGCGTCTGCCATCTTGTCGATATCGAGGCCCGACGTGTTGCTTGCGAGAATGGCGCCCGCCTTAGCCACCTGATCAAGCTTGCCAAAGATCTCGGCCTTCAGGTCCAGGTTCTCGTAGACGGCCTCAACAATCACATCCGCTTCGCCGAGGTCTTCATAGCTTGTGGTGCCCGTCAGCAGGGCCATACGGGCGTCAACGTCTTCTGCGCTCATCCGGCCGCGGCTGACCTGAATGTCGTAGTTGCGCTTGATGACGCCGAGGCCCTTCTCAAGGGCTTCGGGGTTCATCTCCAGCACTCTAACGGGGATACCCACGTTGACGAAGCTCATGGCAATGCCGCCGCCCATGGTGCCGCAGCCGATGACCGCCGCCGTGTTGATTTCCCTGAGCGCGGTGTCTTTCGGCAGATCGGGAATCTTGCCGACCTCCCGCTCCGAGAAGAACAGGTGAATGAGGGCCTGACGCTGGGGATGCGCCATACACTGGCGGAAACAGTCCTGCTCCACCTTGAGACCAGCGTCGAAGTCCGCCTCATTGACCGCGGCTTCCACACACTGAATGATCATCTCCGGCGCGAAGCGACCGCGCATCCTGCGGGCCGCAAGGGCGCGGGCATCGGCGAAGATCTGCTCATTACCGCGGTCCGCCGCAACCTTGTCCGCTTCGTCGCGGATCTTCCGGGTCTTCCCGCCATCAGCGAGGATCTGCTTGGCAAAGGCGATGCCGCCCGCAACAACATCGCCGTCGACAACTTCATCGACAATGCCGAGTTCTTTCGCCGCGGGCGCAGGAATCGGGTCGCCGGAGAGGATAAAACCCAGGGATTTCTCGGCGCCGATAAGCCTCGGCAGACGCTGTGTGCCACCGGCACCGGGCAGGAGGCCAAGCTTCACTTCCGGCAGGCCAACGGGTGCAGACGGCGCGGCAACCCGGTAGTCACAGCACAGCGCCACTTCCAGACCGCCGCCAAAGGCCGTGCCGTTGATGGCCGCGATGATGGGCTTTGCGCTGCCTTCCATCTTTTCCAGTACTTCGCCAAGGCCCACGGCCTGTTCAGCGCCGCCGCCGAACTCGGAGATATCGGCACCGGCAATAAAGGCTCTACCAGCACCGGTAAGGACGATGGCTTCTACCGCGTCGTCAGCAAGGGCCTTTTCGACGCCGTCGTAGAGCCCCTGCCGGACGCCGCTAGACAGCGGGTTCACCGGCGGATTGTCGATGGTCATGAGTGCGACGTTGTCGCGGGTTTCGTAGTGAACGGTGCCTTTCATCTGTGTCCCCTTAGATGGCTGCGCGAGCCGGAAAAAGGTCGGGAGTATGCCTAGGCCCCGGCCAATTGTGTATGGCCAGCTGACCGGCCCATCGAGGCCGGCTCACCGCACCCGTTGTGCACATATCGATCTGCTGCCCGGTGCATTAGGATAGCGACCCTCGATACCCCAGCTGAGCCAGGAACCGAGCCGATCCCGGCAGGAGGAAGCACCATGAATCCAATCATTGCTCACAGGTGGACACGCCCGGTACTCACTCTGGGTGCCCTGCTGTCCCTCGCTGCAGGCCCGGCACTGGCCCGAGACCTGCCGGCGCCCGGCCAGTATGAAGTCACCACCCGCACGACCTACACGAGCGTGCCCCTGCCCGATGCCACCGTGACAACTCAGAACTGCCTCACCGCGGAAGATCTCGAGCAGGATCCGGCGAGCGTATTCGCCGACCTTCCCGACGGAAAAACCTGCAATATCTCCAACTTCGTCATGGCAGATGGGGAAATTGAGATGGCGATCAACTGCGATGCCGACGATGGCAAACTCACCATGATCACCACCGGCACCTTCGATGATGATGGCTACGATATGGTCAGCGACGTCGTCGTGGCCGTCGGCGAGCAGGAAGTGAAGATGCAGACGATCATCGAGGGCAAGCTGCTGGGGGACTGTTGAAGTCCAACGGTTCCGCGCCGCTCCTGGCTCTCCGCGGCATCAATAAGGCTCTAGGTGGGCGCAGGGTGCTGACGGATGTCGACCTTGCTGTCGCGCCGGGAGAACTGGTTGTCCTGCTCGGGCCAAACGGAGCCGGGAAAACCACCTTGCTCGGCACCGCCTGCGGCCGCATCGCCCCCGATAGCGGCGAGGCGCGGCTTGCCGGCGGCGATCCGCGTCGTGATGTGCGCGTGCGCTCAAGTCTCGGCTTCGTGCCCCAGGAGATCGCCCTCTACCCCTATCTATCCGTCAGAGAAAACCTGGAAGTCTTCGGTCGCATGATGGGTGTGGCAAAGGCGGAACTGGCAGCTCGCATTGACGAGGCGCTCAGCTGGAGCGGCCTCGGCGACCGAACCGATGATCGCGTGGACACCCTCTCCGGCGGCATGCAGCGACGTCTGAACATCGTCGCCAGCCTCCTGCACCAGCCGGGTATCCTCATGCTCGACGAACCCACCGTCGGTGTGGACGTGAGCGCCCGGGAACGCATCCATGAGCTGCTCCGCCGGCTCCGTGCGGAGGGGCTGGGCATTCTGCTCACCACCCACGACCTTATGCAGGCCACGACTCTCGCCGATCGCGTGGTATTTCTCGTTGCCGGCGAGGTCAGAATCCAGGGCGAGCCGCAGCAGCTCATCAGCGAGGTGTTCGCAGACACAAAGGAGATCAACATCGCCCTCACCGCTGTGCCGGACCAGCAGCAGCGCACACAGCTGCTCGATGCGGGCCTGACACCAATTCAGGGCGGTCAATCCTGGACCGGTGGCGTGAGCGCCGGCTATGACGGGGTCGCCGACTGGCACCATCGCCTCGAGGCCGACGGCCTCGAAGCCGCGGAGATCCGGGTGCGCGAGCCAACCTTGGAAGGCGTGTTTCTCCGTCTCACGGGCGAAGAGCTGAAGCTGTGAGCGGCGCGATCCTGAGAGCCATGCTCCTTGGCCTGCTCCGCGATCGCGGCGCACTGCTCATGAGCTTTTTTCTTCCGGGCGTGTTCTTCGTGATCATGGCCGAGATCTTCACGGCCACGAGCGGCGACAGCCTGAACCTGTCCGTGGCCAGCGTCGACGAAGTCGAGAGTGAAGTCACCTTGCGTCTCTTCGAAGCCCTCGAAGGCAGCGACATGCTCACCCTGCTGCCGGAGCGCTACGCCGATCGCGACGCCGTGCGCGCGGCTGTTAAAGCCGGGGAAGCAGACATCGGCCTGGTCATCCGCGCCGACGCGGAACCGCTTGAAGCCGCCGGTGGTTTCGGCGCGGCGCCAATCCTGGTGATTCTCGATCCGGCTCGGGGTTTTGCGGAGCCGATGCTTACCGGGCAGATTCGCCGGGCCTACTTCGCCGCCCTGCCAGACGTCGCCATGGGCAACGTTGTCGCCGAGCTGGAAAACCAGTTCCTGACCCTGAACGACGAACAGCGCGAGGAAGTGGACGTTGGCCTTCTGGAGATGCGTGCCGATGCGGAAGCGGGTCGGGAAACGGGCTGGTCTTTCGAGGACCTCCTCGCCAGGGAATCGGTTATTGGCGGCGAGGCGGTCAATCTCGTCGCTTATTCCGCCGGCGCCGTTGCTTTTATGTTTCTGCTTTTCGCGTCCGTCCATGGCGCCGTGTCCCTGCTCGAAGAGCAGGAAAGCGGCATCCTCGACCGGGTGTTGGCTGGGCCCGGCGGCATGGGCGTGCTCGTGGACGGAAAATTTCTCTACGTGATCGGGCAAGGTTTCGTACAGGTCACCGTGATCTTCACCGTGGCCTGGCTTGTCTACGATGTAGATCTGCCCGGTCACCTGGGGCCCTGGATCGTCATCTCCCTCGCCGCTTCCGTTGCCTGCGCGGGGCTGGCGATGCTCCTGGCCACCGCCTGCCAGACACGCCGCCAGGCACAAACGGTCGCGAATACGGTCATTCTGGTGCTTTCCGCCCTCGGCGGCAGCATGGTGCCGCGCTTTCTGATGCCCGACGTACTGCAGAACCTGGGCTGGCTGACGCCAAACACCTGGGCCCTGGAAGCCTACAGCGGCATTTTCTGGCGGGACGACGGTCTGCTGGCCGTCGCCGTGCCAGTCGCCCTGCTCGCAGCCATCGGCATCCTCAGCTGGTTGTTGGCGCGGGGACTTGCGCACCGGAAAGCCTACGGCGATTGATGGGCTGAGCGTGTTCCTGCACCTGGTCAGGGGGCTGGTTCTGTCTTTGCTTCGGTATGGGCTTCGGTATGGGCTTCGGTCTGGGCTTCAGTCTGGAAGTCCGCCGCCAGGGCCTCGAAGTCCGACTTTCGAAACATACCGGCATGCCGGCCCTGGAGTGAGCCGTCAGCGGCGAAGATGAGCACCGTCGGCACGCTGACGTCGAGTTCAAAAGTGGCCGCCCAGACCCCTTCAAGATCAATCAGCACCGGGACATCGGGGGGCAGGCGTTTTCTCAGGGTTTCAGCGACGCGCTCATATTCCGTTGGCGCGGTGCGCGGTACGTCGGCGACGCGAACGATCGACACTTCCGCATCAATCTCCCGCAGCGCCGTCTCCCAGGCTTTCAGCCGTCGCAGGCGCTTGGCGGACACAACGATGGCCACCTGGCGAGCAACGCTTTCCGTAGCAAGGCCACCCACCGCACCGAACTGATCCTTCAGTCCTACCGGTGCATCAGCCACGCCGGCGGCCTGCAGCGCAGTTGCGCCGAGCCCAAAAAACCCCAACACAACCGGCAGCACGAGCCAGCGACCGAGACGCCCAAGTTTTCCAACAGCGTTCAGCAAAACGGCTACAATCCACGCCCTTCAAAAGCAGCCGAGCATAGCGCGTGAGTCCAGATGGCGCCTAGTGTGCAGTTATCAGTGGTGGTGCCCACCTTCAACGAAGCCGCCAACCTGGCCGTGCTCGTCGAGCGCCTGGGTGAGGCCCTGGGGGAGCTGAACTGGGAAGTGGTCTTTGTGGACGACGACTCACCGGACGGCACCGCAGCCGAAGCACGACGCCTCGGCCAGGAGAACGGCCGGGTCCGCTGTCTGCAGCGAATCGACCGTCGCGGCCTGTCTTCCGCCTGCATCGAAGGCATGCTTGCGACCAGCGCACCGGTGATCGCCGTCATGGATGCGGATCTGCAGCACGACGAGCGCCTGCTGCCGCGCATGTTCGACACCCTGACGAAGGAAAACCTGGATGTGGTGGTTGGCAGCCGCCACGTGGACGGCGGCGACGCAGACGCCTTCTCCGACGACCGGGCGAAAAAATCGGAGCTTGCCACGCGGCTGTCGCGCATGGTGGTACCCGATACGCTCCTCGATCCCATGAGCGGCTTCTTCATGATCACCCGGAATGCCTTCGAAGCCAGTGTCCGCAACCTGTCAGGCATCGGCTTCAAGATTCTCATGGACCTATTTGCCTCGGCGCCTGCCCCCCTGCGCTTCAAGGAGCTGCCCTATTCCTTCGGCGAACGTCATGCCGGTGAGTCGAAGCTCGACAATCAGGCGCTCTGGGACTACGGCATGCTGCTGCTCGACAAACTCGTCGGCCGCTGGGTGCCCGTGCGCTTCGTTGCCTTCATCGCCGTCGGCGGCATCGGTGTATTCGTGCACATGGCCGTGCTCGCCCTGACTTTTCAGGCCCTCGGCTATGGCTTTGTCACCAGCCAGATCTGGGCAACGCTGGTCGCCATGACCGCCAACTTTGTGATCAACAACCTCATCACTTATCGGGACCTGCAGCTGAAAGGTTGGGGCTGGGTGACCGGCTGGATCTCCTTCGTGCTCGCCTGCAGCGTGGGTGCGGTGGCCAACGTCGGCGTGGCCGGCTACCTGTTTGCCGAAGATACGGGGTGGTTCCTCGCCGGGCTCGCCGGCATCGTCGTTGGCGCCGTCTGGAACTACGCCATCACCCAGCTCTACACCTGGCGCGCGAAGTGACCGACCCGGCGCTGGCAAGACCGGCCTACGGGCTGTGGGCAGCCTGTGCCGCGGTGAAGCTCGCGATCTTTGCCGTTGCCGGGCGCGCCTACGGTTACCTGTCTGACGAACTTTACTTTCTCGATGCCGCAGCCCACCTGGCGCTCGGCTACGTGGACTATCCACCCCTGATCGCCTGGACCGTTGCCGGACTCACGACCCTTTTCGGTATGGATCTTCTCGTGCTGCGCGGCTTCGCCTGCATCGTTGGCATCCTTGTTACCCTCATCGCCGTGGATCTTGTCCGAATTCTTGGGGGCGGTCGCACAGCCCAGGGCCTCAGCGCCATTGTGGTGCTGTTTGCACCGGCCTTTCTCTCTGTGCAGTCGATCCTGACGATGAACGTGCTGGATCAGCTCTGGTGGGCTCTCGGGTTTTATCTGCTTGCGCGCTACCTCAAAGACCGTCGAGCGGCGGACATGCGCTGGCTGGGCGTTGTGTTCGGATTCGCGCTCCTCACGAAACTGGCGCTGCCGGTCTGGGGCCTGGCGCTGGCAACTGCTGTGCTGCTTTACGCTCGCTGGACCCTGACCCGCCCGGAGGTCTGGCAGGCCGTAGCCATCATGGTGCTCATCGCGAGCCCTTTCCTC
Organism: Pseudomonadota bacterium; assembly: GCA_039180365.1. GTDB lineage: Bacteria > Pseudomonadota > Gammaproteobacteria > Pseudomonadales > Azotimanducaceae > SZUA-309. The sequence continues at coordinate 13,177 of JBCDDI010000002.1, read as the reverse complement.
TACTGGCAGATTGCCAACGGCTGGCCGTTCCTCGAGTTCGTCGCGGCCTATAACGCCGAGGCGCCGGAAGCCATGGTCATCGATCAGCCGATCTTCGGCCTCATTGCGACCATGAATCCGCCCTTTCTGCTCATCTGGTTACCGGGGCTCGTTTACGGTCTGCTGGCCAAAGACCCGGTACACCGGGTGCTTGGCACGGCGGCCGTGCTGTGCCTGACGCTGTTCCTCCTTGCCGGTGTGAAGTTCTACTTCGCCACGCCGCTGTTTATCCTCTTTACCGGCTTCGGGGCGATGCTCTGGGAACGCTGGCTGGCAGGTCGGCGCCGCAACAGCGCTATCTTCCTGGCAAGCATGGCGATCTCCGGCGTCTTCTCCATTCCCATCGCTGCACCCGTGCTACCGCCACCGCTGTTGCAGGCTGCGGCAGATTTCATCCGGGATGGAGAACAGGGCAGCCCCGGCACCGAGCCTGCCCCCATGGGCCGCTACTTTCCCCATTTCGCCGAGATGCACAGCTGGCCTGAGCTCGTCGACCGGGTCACCGTGCACTTCGACGCCCTCCCGGAAGACGCAAAGCGCGAGACGGGGCTGCTCGCCGCCTACTATGGTCAGGCAGGTGCTCTGAACCAGCTCGACGGCGACCGCCTGCCCACAGCCCACTCCGGGCACGTCAGCTATCACTTCTGGAATGCGGGGGCTGACTTTGAACAGCTGATCACCGTCGGCTTCGATCTGGCACTCCTCGAACGGCTCTATGCCCGGGTCGAGGTGCTTGAAGAGTTCAGCTGCGAGCGCTGCATGGCCCGCGAAAATGGCCTGCTGATCGCCCAGGTCAGCGCACCGAAACAACCTGCAGAGGAAATTCGTAAGGAAATCAAGCGCTTCTACTTCTTCTGAAACGCTTGTAAATGTTTTGCGGATCGACTCTGAGAATGGATAATTAGCCCGCGCAAAGACGCAATTCGACTGTCAAGAAAACGTGCGTTTCTACGACGGTCTAAAAAGAATTCGGCCCTGCGGTTACCGAAAGGTCACCGGCAGGGAGCTAAGGTCTTAGGGTCGCATGGCCCATGGAGAGGTCGTCACCGTTGAGTGAGGCAAAGGCGGACAGCCCAGACTATCCGCAACAGTTCGCAGGGATACGTAACCAGATAGAACGCCGCCTGTCGGAGATTGCGCCGACGGTGTCCGGATCAGCCCCCCGCCTGAAGAAGTCGATCCGCTACAGCCTGCTTGATGGCGGTAAACGTCTGCGTCCCCTTATCACCGTCCTGACTGCTGAGGCGCTCGGCGGACGCGCTGCGTCGGCCATCGATGCTGCCTGTGCCATCGAAATGGTGCATACGGCGTCGCTGATGATCGACGACCTGCCCTGCATGGATGATGCAACACAGCGCCGCGGCAAACCGGCCAACCACGTCGCCCACGGCGAAGACATCACGATACTGGGCGCCATCTCTCTGATCAGCGACGCCTTCGGTCTGATCGGCCGCGATCCTGGCCTCGCACCGGACGTGAAGGTGGATCTGGTCAATGCCCTTTCGCAGTCCATCGGGGTTGAAGGACTCTGCGCCGGCCAGGAGCGGGATCTCCGCGACATTAACCAGGAAGCAGACGCCGAGTCCCTGGCCCAGCTTCAGTATCAGAAAACGGGCGCGCTGTTTGTCGTCTGTCTGGAAGCCGGTGCGCGGATCGCCGGTCTGGAACGGGAGGCGCTGAATCCGCTGCGCGCCTTCGGCACCCATGCAGGCCTCGCTTTTCAGATTCTCGACGACCTGCTCGATGCCGTTGGCCACAGCGCCGTGACCGGCAAGGATGAGCAGGCCGACCTGGGCAAACAGACCTACGCGGCCATCATGACCCACGACGAAGCGGAAGCCCGCGCCGACCAGGAATTGTCCGACGCATTGGCAGCCCTCGAGCCCGCCGGCATCAACAGCGCGCCTTTTGCGGCGTTTCTCAACCTTGTCCTACAGGCTTATCAGGGACAGGTTGATCCCGGTCAGGCACGCCGGGTCGGAGTGGGTGTATGATGCCCACCAACGTCGTCTACCCCCCCAGCTAGACCATCATGAATATCGTCATCAACGCGCTGTGTTTCTTCGGGGCGCTTGCCGCCATGGAAGCCGTTGCCTATTTTGCCCACAAGTACGTCATGCACGGCTTCGGCTGGTTCCTCCATGAATCACACCACAGGCCGCGGCAGGGCTGGTTCGAACTGAACGACCTCTACGCCGCCATCTTTGCGATTCCGTCCATCGTGCTCATCTGGTTCGGTACCAATGGCTACCCCTGGGCGCTCTGGTTGGGTCTCGGCGTCGCAGGCTACGGCCTGATTTACTTCGGCTTTCACGACGTGATCGTACACCGGCGCATTGACCACAACTGGCGACCGAAGAGCAAATACATGCAGCGCATCGTGCACGCACACCGCCTGCATCACGCCCTCGAGGAAAAGGAAGGCGCCGTGTCCTTCGGTTTCATCTACGCCCCGCCTGTGCCCGTGTTGCGCGCGGAAATGAAGGCCATTGAAGCTGAACGGGCTGCCGCTGAAGGCCCGCAACCGACGCTTAACACACCGCTCAACGGGCGCGCCGCCAGCCAGTAATCCGATCGGCGTTGCCACCGGTCACCTTCCCCCAGCCAGCGCCTCCTCAGAAGGTATAGGCGATCGACGTCAGCACGCCCCAGTCGTTTCGACCGGCTTCTTCCGGCGACTGGTTATCGGTGGAGTAGTAAACCGAGAGGTCCAGCTTCAGATCCTGGATGATTTCCCGGGCAATACTCAGATCCCAGTTCGTTCGAATTCGCCCATCATCGGTCAGGCTTGGGAGTACAAAGGCATCGGCGCGAATGTCCGTTTTCGGAAACCGATGTCGAAACCAGGCAACGGACAGCCCGAGGTAGCCTTCCAGCTGAGAGTTCGGTACGTCGGTACGAAACTCGCGGCTGGCAAGGAGCCCGCCATTGAGGATCAGCTCGAAGGCATTGGAGCGCATGACGAAGCGCCCCAGCCCGCCGCCACCGCTATAGCGGTGATCAATACCAAGCTCGTCGTTCCGCTCGTAGCTGACGAGGGCAGACCAGAACCAGCGATTCGCCCGCAGCTTGCGGTAAGTGTTCACGAAGTTCACCCGCTCGCTGGAGGTGTTGTCACTCTTGTCCGTAATGATGGAGTCGAAACGGCTGGAGATGTCCCAGTCCTGCCCACGGTACAGGGCGTTGGCGCCGAGATTCCATTGCACGGTGTTCGAACCCTTGGTGCCGTTCAGGCCAAACTTGACGTCCCCGTCGATCCGATCGAGCCAGTTAGACCGCAGCTTCAGCGGCACAAAGGCAACCACACTACTGAAGGCATGGCTTTCAGAATCGCGGGCTGAGACGATCAGCAGCTGACCGCGGGCGCTTTCGTCCGGGCTGATGGAACCGACCACCCGGCGTCCGGACTTAAGCTCGATGCGCAGGAACTTGTCGGTCTGCAGAGAAGCGACGTCGTCCCAGCGCACATAAACCGTGCCCATGGCGTCCGTTTTATAGCGCAGCTGCTCCCGATTGAGCTCCTTAACATCTCCGGAGATACGGTCCCCGTTGTTCAGCACCAGGACGTCGTCATACTTCGCCTGTACCGCTCGGGGGGTGAATGCCGACAGGAGCAGAAGAACGAGCAACAGCGTGGGCAGGAAAACAAAGGGATCAGCCGCGCGGTAGCGAGTAACGGGGAGAACACGGGAACGCATCAGCCATACACCAGTCGGTCAGCGGGAGGCGAAGCATCGACGGAGAGGCACATGGGAGGCAAGCCCCTCCAGCACTTACACCAGCGCTTACTTCAGCCCTTGTTCCAGCCTTACCCCGGCCCAAGCACAAGCACACCCGCAAGTATGAGAATCGGCGTAACGATGAGGGTTCGCAGCAGGAAAATCACAAACAGCTGACCAAAGTTCAGAGGCAGCGAGGAGCGGAGCAGCATGACGCCAACCTCCGCCATGTAGATGAGCTGAGTCACCGACAGTCCGGCAAGCACAAAACGGGTCAGCGTCGAATCGACACGCTGAGCGGCCACCACTGCCGGCATAAATTGATCGAAGAAGCCAACGATGAAGCCCGGTGCCGCTGCCTGTGCCTCCGGCAGACCGAGGACGCTGAGCGTCAGGCCAACGGGCCAGGCGAGCAGATCAAAGACCGACGTATATTCGAGCAGCACGGCGGTTGCCGTGGCGAGGGTCATGGCCGCCGGGATCACCACAAAGATGACGTTGACGGTCTGCAGCGAAGAGGACTTCAGAAACTCGCGGGGGCCCGGAGCGTTCGATGCCCGCGCCACCGCGGCCGCAAGTGCTCGGGTAAACACTGGACCAACGGGGGCGGCAGCCTCGACCACCTGGCGCCCCACCGGCGGGAAGTAGTCGTCGGAGAGCCGGGACAGCGGCGGAATTCGCACCATCACCAGGGCGCAAATGAGGCAGGCAACGATGACCGACAGATACCAGCTGAAGTACAGCTCGCCCACTCCCGCCACATTCGCCACAACAAGGCTGAAGGGGATGGACACGACGGAAAAGTTCGTTGCAATGCTCGCCGACTCGCGAGCACTGTAATAACCCCTTTCGTATTGACCGATCGTGATCAGGAGGCCAACGGTTGCGGAGGAGACGAAAGACGCGAGGGCATCAATGGCAGAGCGACCTGGCAGGCGAAAGAGCCTCTCGAAGGAACGCTTGAGCAGCACACCGACAAACTCCATAAAGCCGTACTCCGTGAGAAACGGCATGAACTGACAGGCGACCAGAAAAATAACAAAGGTCTGTACACCAATTTCGAGAAAGACAAGCTCACCGGTATCCGGCCCCCTGAGCCAGAGCGGTCCTGTCTCAAAGAGCACCATGACCCCGATTGCCGCGCCGACGATGCGCAGCAGCAGCCAGATCGGTGTGACGTTACAGGTCGCGTGGAGATAGGGGTGGGAAGCCTCCCATTCCGGTCGCTTAAGCAGGTAGTAGGCGCCGCCGATTACAGACAGTACCGTCAGGAGCACAACGGCCGGCAGGAGCCATGGTGCGAGGGCGGCTTTCAGAAGATCCGTAAGGAGGCTGACGACTATCGTCTGCTCACCGTCGACGGTGACGGGCAGCAGAAAAGCCACAACCCCAAGGAGGGACGGCAGCAGAAAGCGGCGAAGCTCAGGGGACAACGGTGACGGGTGTTCCCTCGTCGGCGTCCTGCATCAGCCGATAGGTCACGTAGTATTTGAAGATGTTTCTGACGTAGATCACCGGTTCCATGCCAACTTTTTCGGCGACCACCCGCTCTACCTGACCGAACCAGACGTTGGGATCGAGACCTCGCCGTGCAGCTTCCCGGCGCAGACGGCTGATCCTCGTGGGACCAGCGTTATAGGCCGCAAAGGACAGAAGCTGGCGATCGAGCTCCGAAAGATCCGGCTCATCGAAGTACCGGTCCGCGATATGGCGCAGGTAGCGATGCCCCGCGTGAATGTTCGCTTCCAGCTCTTCGATGTTCGGTATGGCCACAGCCGGTGACGCCGCCGTCGTTGGCAGCAGCTGCATGACCCCAACGGCCCCCGCATGGCTTCGTTTGCTCTGCACCAGGCGGGATTCCTGATAACCCTGCGCGGCGATCAGCAGCCAGTCAAAGTCGTACTCCTGGGAATAACGCCGGAACAGATCCGCCATGCTCTGAAAGCGGCGTCGATCCGCACTGGCCGAGGCGTTGAACACGTAGCGGTTTTCTTTCAGGTAGCGCTGCGTCAGAACATTGCCGACCAGCGTGCCTTGCCGGTGGGAACGGACGAAGGCATCGACGATCGGTTTCATGCCGGTGAAGTCAGAGCGAATTGCCCAGGCAATCTCCCGTTCGGCGCTCAGGACAAGATCTTTACGAACCACGATCCCGTCGAGAACCTCTGCCCAGAACTCCGCCATGTGGTCGTCTACCACCGTGAGGCCCACGGCCCCGGCGCTGACCAGTTCAAGGACATCTTCCGTCTGCAGGTGCTCATCGAGCGGTACGATCTGCACCGGCGCCAGGCCCTGGCTGGTCAGCATCACGTTCAGATAGCCGACGCTGGTCATAAAGCTGCTGGAGCTGCGCAGATGCAGCTGCCTGCCAGCCAGGTCGTTGAGTTCGTCGATCCCTTTTACGGCCTCATGGTGGACGATGATCTCGGACACGTTTCGCCGCAGCGGCACGGAAAAGTCGACCCGCTCCGCGCGGTCGGGCGTGATGGTGATGTTGCCGATCGCAATGTCTCCGCGGCCCTCTGCCAGAAACTCGATCATCTGGTCACGGGCAACGGGGATCGGCAGGATGCTCACCCGGGGCTTGGGACGGCCGAGCTGCTTGTGTAGAAAGGGTTCAAACTGTTTCAGGTTCTCGGCACTGATACCGCGGATGTGCAGACCGTCCATGAAGTAGTGCGTGTGTGAGTAACCGACGAGCACACGCAGGATGCCGCGCTCTTTCAGCCCTTCGAGATCGTAACGGACGCTTTCCAGCTGCCGGCTGAGGACGGCCGGTAGCGGCTGGTCGGGCTTCGGAGGAACTGACGCTTCCGCTTCGAGCGTCTCTGCATTGGCTGCGGCCTTGGCCGCCTCTTGAGACTTGTCCGGGTCTGCTCCTCCGGACTGGTCAGCGGGACTGCAGGCAGCGAACAGGATCAGCAGCAGACCATAGACAGTCAGCCGCGCGGTCAGTGAGTCTGAGGGGAAGAAGACACGCATGCAGCCCGAAGTGTGCCGGGCGCCGGGCTCCTTTGCCAGCGGTCTCGGAGCTAGTGTCCTTCCCGCGTCGCCCGAAGCTGACGGTAACTTGCCAGCACCAGCAGGGCCGTAATGCCGACTTCAAAGCCGAAGGCAATCAGCGCAAGCTCGGCGGGGTTTCCGTCAACGACAAAGCCGACGATACGCCCTGAAGCGATGACACCCATAAATACGGCGACGCTTAAGAACCACTCGATCCTGCGTTGAACAAGGCCCAGCACGAGCAGCACCGTACTGCCCAGGAAGAGTCCACCAAGGTCGCCACGGAGCGTGTTTAAACCATGCTCGCCAATGGGGGTCAGGGAGAGATCGGCCGCGTTTGACGCTGGATCAAACACATAGCCAAGGCCCATCACCAGGAACAGCAGCGCGATAGCGCCGATGAGAACTCGCAGTAGCAGGTCCATTCAACCTCCGGTTAAAAGGTGGTCCGGTTGAGGATCCAGACAGGTGGGCCTGGTTGTTAGAGAGAGTGCGACCTAGACCGTTCGCGGCGCGGTCCAGAGGCCCTGACGTTCGGGCCCCGGATCGTTCGAGAGTGTCGCAGCCAGGGCCGTGGCGCTACTCGTCAGCAACATACCCAGCTTCTGTGCCTTGGACGTGCCGACGCGCTCCTGCCAGGCCGACGGGCCTTTCCGCCGCACTTCCGTACCGATCGCACCGTAGACTCTGGCCGCCGTCGCGATGGCCCAGGCGCAGCGGAAGGGTAACGCCCGGATACCGTGAACGGCTGAGGCATAGTAGCGATCCGCTTCATCAAGAAGGCGTTCAACCACCGTGAACACCGGAGCCTCCGCGCCCGGGAATTCCCCCGGTGCCGTCGGCGCTCCCGCTTCCACAAGCCACTCACGGGGCAGGTAGATGCGATCATCAGCCGCATCTTCCATGACGTCCCGTGAAATGTTCGTCAGCTGGAAGGCGATGCCGAGGTCAATGGCCCGGTCCAGCGTTGCCCGGTCACGGACCCCCATAACGGCAGCCATCATGGCACCGACGACGCCGGCCACGTGATAGCAGTAAAGGAGCGTATCTTCGAGCGTGAGGTACTCGCGACGCTGCACGTCCATGGAAAACCCCTCCAGGAGTTCGAGGGGGTAGCGTCTCTCAATTTCGCAGGCATCAAAGACCCGTTGCAGGGCCTGGAACACCGGCTCGGTGACCGTCCCGCCATCGAGGGCCGCCGTTGTCTGTACCGTGAGCTCTTCGAGGATCTTGAGCTGTTCTTCCGGGGCCGGTGAAGACTGTCCGAAGCCCAGCTCCTGCCCGTCGATGCGATCATCGCAATGACGGCACCAGGCATAGAGCATGAAGGCACGCTCCCGGGTGGTGCGATCGAAGAGTTTTGCCGCCGTCGCAAAGCTCTTCGAACCCTGCTCGATGACGGCTCTGGCGTGTTCAACAACCGGATCCACGGGCCTTGCCTCAGGCCTTCGCGAACTGGTGCGACACGTCCAGCTCTGAATAACTCTGGCCGAAGTCTTCAAGCATGATCGATGCCGTGGCCTTACCGGAGCCAACCACCCCGGGAATGCCTGCGCCCGGATGGGTGCCTGCGCCGGTGAAATAGAGGCCCCTGAGCTTGTCGTCGCGATTGTGCGTGCGGAAGTAGGCACTCTGCCAGAGCACGGGCTCCAGGGAGAAGGCCGAACCGAGATGTGCATTCAACTCATCGCGGAAGTCGAAGGGGGTGAAGTTCCGTCGGGTGACGATGCGCGAGTTCAGCCCCGGCATGTAGTGCTGCTCAAGGTAATCGAGGATCCGCTGGCTGTAGACCGGCGCCAGCTCGTCCCAATCGAGGTCAGCTTTCTTCAGATTGGGCACCGGTGACAGCACGTAGTAGGTCGAACAACCCGGAGGCGCGAGGTCCGGATCAGACACCGTCGGCGCGTGCAGGTAGAGGGAGAAGTCCTCGGCCAGTTCCGGCCCGGAGTAAATGTCCTTCAGCAGCTCTTTGTAGCGGGGCCCGAAAATAATCGTGTGGTGCCTCACCTCCGGGTAAGCACCTTCCACGCCAAAGTATGTGACGAAGAGCGACGGGCTGAAGGATCGACGCTTCATGGCGCGAGCACCTTCCTGGCCTCGCGGCGAGCGGCCAAGAAGTTTTTCATAGGTGAATACGACGTCCGCATTAGACGCGACCGCATCGAAGTTACCCTGCCAGCCGTCTTTCGTGCGAATACCCGACACTCGATCCCCTTCTGTCAGGATCTGTTCCACCGGTGCTGACAGCCGGATCTCGCCACCGATGTCCTCGAAGAGCTTCACCAGCCCCTGAACCAGGGCACCGGTGCCACCCTTGGGAAAGGAAACGCCCCAGCGCTTCTCCAGGGAATGGATGAGCGTGTACACGGAAGAAGTCATGAACGGATTGCCGCCGACAAGCAGCGTATGAAAGCTGAAGGCCTGCCGCAGATGCTCGTCTTTGATGAACTTCGCCACCATGCTGTAGACGCTGCGGAACGCCTGCAGGCGCACAAGCTGCGGCGCTGCCTTGATCATGTCCGAGAAGTTCAGGAACGGCGCCGTGCCAAGCTTGATATAGCCTTCTTTGAGCACCTCTTCCGAATACTCGAGAAAACGGCGGTAGCCCTCCACATCTGCGGGGTTCTTCGCGTGGATCTGGCGGTTGTTTTCCTCGATATCGTTGGAATAGTCGAAGGAGTAACCGTCTTCCCAGCAGAGCCGGTAGAAAGGCATGACTGGAATCAGATCCACGTAGTCCTCGAGTTTGCGTCCGGTGAGTGCAAACAGTTCCCGCAGGCAGTCGGGGTCGGTGATCACCGTGGGCCCGGCATCGAAGGTGAAGCCCTGATCTTCATACACGTAGGCACGGCCACCAGGCTTGTCCCGCTGTTCGAAGACTGTGGTTTGAAAGCCGGCCGATTGCAGGCGGATGGCCAGGGCCATACCGCCAAAGCCTGACCCGATCACGGCTGCTGTCTGCTTGGTCAATGGACTACCTCATGCGAAAGTGCTGTGGCACTGCGCTCCGGGAGCGCGCGCAGTGCGCGATGAATCGGGACGGGCGGTCGGCCCGTGAGAATCCTGAGCTTATCGGCCCGCGACGAGCGGCTCGCATAAAACCGTTCGATGAGTCGCTGGCGCAGGCTGTAGAAACGCTGCATGACCACCCAGCGCCGGTCCGGTTCGGCGGCGATGAACAGCAGCCGGTTCAGCAGTCGCGAATAGCTCTGGGCCTGCCAGTGCTCGCGCACCCGGGCGGCGAGGGCGGCGCGAACGGACGCCGCATCAATCTGCGGCAGGGCAGCCAGCACATCCGCCGTGCGCACCGCCTCGGCAAAGCTGTAGCCCGTGGTAGCGTGAAAAAGCGCTGCCCTGAGGCCAATGCGTGGCACGTCTCCACCTTCTGCCAGATAAGCCTCGATGTCGCCACCCAGCGTAATCGGAAGTGCACCGTTCTCCTCTCGGATAACGTTTTCGACTTCCCAGTCCTGCTCGGCGACGTAATCGCGAATGGCCGATGCGTCCGCCACCCCATCGAGGCCTGGTGTGTTGCTGTAACGCGTGTCTTCCACCAGAACCTCACGTGGCCCCGTCGGCAGCGTATAGACGAAGCGGTAGTCCCCGTTCTGGGGCACCGTCGCATCCATGATGATCGGGCCGGCGAGGCCGTGCTCAGTCTTCAGGCTCAACACCTGCCCGGTGAATTTCTGAAAGCCGAGAATGAGATGGGGGCTGGGTAGCGGGCCGCGGCCGTCAATGACCACTTTAGCCTGCAGCACCTCGCCACCGGCGATTTCCACCCTGTCGTGTGACACGGCGTCCAGGGGGGTTCTGAGCTGCACGCAGTCACCCAGGGCCCCCATCATGAAGGTATGAAAAAACTCACTGTTGGTAGAACAGTAGCCGGTGGTCAGTTCCCGGCGATAACGCGGGAAGCGCACCTCGTAGCTGGCCCAGCGGTGCAGGATCAGCGGGTCTACCCACTCGAAGGCTTCCGGCGAGAGGTCCGTGGCGAAAAAGGACCAGGTGTGGTTGCCGCCCAGGCTGCCTGCCCCCTCGGCAATGAGGATCTTCAGATGCGGATGCCGCTGACGCAATCGATAGGCGGTGAGGCAGCTGGCAAGGCCGCCGCCGGCGAAGATTACGTCGTACATGGGAACGGGGTTCCTCCTGCTCCGGGATCAATTGGGCTAAACTGCGGCCGCCATTGTACGTGAGACTTAGGCCGCTCCTAGTCCCTGAAGCCATCTCTCATAGCCGGAACCCCCCAGATGTTCGACTCTCTGCTCACGCAGCTCTCGGAAATACCGCCAGGTAAGCTGCTTATCACCTTCCTGGCCCTCACAGCCATCATCGCCGTGCGCTATTTCATGATTTCCGGCCTGTTCTACTGGCTGCTCTGGGGGCGCCGCCAGGATAAAGTCCGCGCGATCAAGCTCATGGAAGGTAAGCCCCGGCCCGGTGCCGTGGCCAAGGAAATCCGCTGGTCGCTCCTGTCTTCCTTTATCTACGCCGCGCCAGCCGCCGTGGCGCTGGAACTCTGGCAGCTCGGCGGCACGGCGATCTACAACGACCTCAGCGAGTTCCCACTGTGGTACCTGCCCGTAAGCATCGGCATTTATCTGTTCCTCCATGACACCTACTTTTACTGGACCCACCGACTCATGCATCTGAAGTCGCTGTTTCCCGTCATGCACCGGGTGCACCATGAAAGCCGACCGCCAACGCCCTGGGCGGCCTTTTCTTTCCACCCCTACGAATCCATGCTCGGGGCCGTTTTCATGCCGCTCATGGTTCTGCTGGTGCCCATCCACATCGGCGGCATCCTCTTCATCCTGACCCTCATGACCCTGGCGGCGGTGTTCAACCACTGCGGCTATGAGATCTTCCCGAAGTGGTGGCTGCGGGGCCTGCCCGGCAGACACCTGATCACGGCCGCCCACCACGACTTGCACCACAAGCACTTCAACTGCAATTACGCGCTCTATTTCCGCTTCTGGGACAAGCTCATGGGCACGGACATCATGGAGTCCGAATACGACTTCCTTAAGCCGGATCCGAAACTCGCCAAGCGCCCGGCCTGACAGCCGCCGAAAAGCCTGACTCTGCTATCCTCGTCGGGCGTGGTAACCCACCACGCCCGCGGAACTGTTGCCAACGGGGAAGGCAATCCATGTGCAACGCACGGTCCTCATGAGGCGGACCAGACAGGCTGGCTGGATCCGGATCGGCGCACTGGTGCTCGCCGGTCTGCTCGTGCTCGCAGCGCTGACGGTCGCTTACGTCCTGACCTATCCGAACGTCCTGAGACCGCTGGTCGCCGATCTGACCGAGCGCTTTGTCGACCGCAGGCTTGTCATTGCGGGTGAGCTTACCCTCGAGCTCAACACCGTCCCGCTGATTACCGCCGCAAACGTCACCTTCGCTAACGATCCAGACGGCGCTGCCCCCTACATGGCCAAGGCCGGTTTCCTTGCCCTGCGCATTGACCTTGGCGCGCTCTTCGACAATCACGTGCGCATCGTCGACCTGGTCGTCAACGAAGCCGAAGTCTTTCTGGAAGATCCGGTTGATGGCACCCCCAACTGGGCGCTCGTGTCCGACGACGAGAGCACCGGCGAGAGCTGGACGCTGACACTTGAGATGCTCGAGGTTGCGGACAGCCGCCTCGAGGCCCAGATCGGCGAACTCGCCCCTATAACAGTGGAAGTACCGGCTCTGACGCAGTTCACCGATGCCTCAGGCATGGCAGAACTTGTCGGCAGCGGCACCTTCAACAGTGACCCCTGGCGCCTCGCAGGTCGCTACGGCACTTTTGAGGCCTTCCTGGCCGGCGGCAGCATCAGCCTCGATCTGGCCCTGGAACTCGATGACGCCGAGCTCTCCTTAGACGGTGTGATCGGCGAACTTGCCACGCTCACGGGCCTGGATCTCAGGGTCAGCATCTATGGTCCAGACGCCGACGTGCTTGCGGAGCTGTTCGCCGCACCCGAGATCTTCGATGAGGACATCGCTCTGGAAGGAACCATCGAACCGAGGGGTACGGGCTATGCCCTCGCCGTTCAGGGCCACGTTTCCCGCTTTCAGATACAGACCGCCGGCACGGTGCAGAACCTCGCGGAATTCGATGGCTGGGACGGATCGGTTGACATTCGTGGTCCCGATGCCGGCGTGTTTGGCAAAGCACTGCAGATCGAAGGCTTCCCGGACGGTCCCTTTTCGATTACGGGCACGCTGCATCGCCAGGGTGGCGATCTGGATCTCACCGGCATTGAAATCGTAACCGAAGATCTCCGCCTCTTGCTGGATGCCGACTTCGAGACCTTTCCCCGTCGCGAGGGCGCCGTCGCAAGCTTCCGTCTCTCTGGCGGCGATCTCAGCGAGTTCCGGACCCTGCTGGGCCTGGATACCCTCCCGGAAAGCGCCTTTTCACT
>JBCDDI010000001.1:0-31478 GCA_039180365.1 Pseudomonadota bacterium | reverse complement strand
CGATGCCTCCGGAGGATTCGAGTTCGATCCGGCCACGACCTAGCTGTACGGCCTTGTGGGTTTCGTCGATCGTAAAGTTGTCGACCATCGCAATGTCGGCCCCGGCATCAATGGCTTCGCCGAGTTCGTCCAGAGTCTCGACCTCCACCTCAACCTTGAGTCCCGGGTTGAGCGCTCTAGCCCGGGCAACAGCAGGGCCAATCCCCCCGGCGGCGGCGATGTGATTCTCTTTGATGAGAAACTGATCAAAGAGACCGATGCGGTGATTGCCGCCGCCGCCGCAGCGCACGGCGTACTTCTGGGCCAGGCGCAGGCCCGGTACGGTCTTCCGCGTGTCCAGGAGCCGCGTTTGCGTGTGGGCGATCAGCTTGACGAACTCCGCCGTGCGGGTGGCAGTGCCGGAGAGCAGCTGCAGGAAATTCAGCGCCGGGCGTTCTGCGGTGAGCAGCGCCGCTGCCGGGCCCGAGAGGGTGAACAACACGTCATCGGCCTCCACCCGATCGCCGTCGCTGACAGCTGCCTTAACGCGGATGGCGTCGTCCACCTGGGTGCAGACTTCCTGAACCCAGGGCAGGCCGCAGACGATGCCGGCGGTGCGGGTGATCACCGTGGCTTCCGCCGAGGTTCCCGGGTCTATGAGGGCGGCCGAGACGTCGCCCGGCCCCACGTCCTCGATGAGAGCTGCGCGGACGTTGTCTCTGACAGTCGCCAGAAAGCCGGCTTCGTCGATGCCAGTGGGCAGATACTTCATGGGTTCCGACTATCCTGTATCCGTGGGTGCGGTAAAGGTATAAAAAGGGTAGCGGTGTGAAACACTACGGCGCAGCTTCCGCCAGGTAAAGCTGGCCCAGGTGAAAGCTGCGTTGCTGCACTCCGTTTGCTGATTCGAGAGAAGGGACGCCTTGCAGGTATCCGAAGACCATCGCCTGTTGCGCACGCGCCAGTGCACCTCACCGAACCGGAACGTGCGGCCCGATCCCACAGATCTCAGCCTGGTTATCGTGCACAACATTTCCCTTCCCCCCGGGGAGTTCGGCACCGGCTGCGTGGAAGCTCTGTTTCTCAATCGTCTGGACGTGGCTGCGGACGAGCGCCTTGCGGATCTGGAAGGTCTGCGGGTGTCCGCTCATCTTTTCATTGATCGACGTGGCCGCACCACGCAGTTTGTCCCCTTCAACGAACGGGCCTGGCATGCGGGCGCATCCAGCTGGCGGGGCCGGGAAGGTTGCAACGACTATGCAATCGGCATTGAGCTCGAGGGGACCGACAGTCGCCCCTTTACGAAGGCCCAATACCGTCGACTGCAGAAGATCCTTACCGCGCTTCTCAAGCGTTATCCCGGCCTTTCCCGCAGCGCAATCGTCGGTCATCAGGAAGTAGCCCCCGGCCGTAAGACGGATCCAGGTCCAGCCTTTCGCTGGCGCGAGTGTCTGGACGGACTCTGGTGACCGGGCCGGCGCGTATTGGCGTCGATCTGGGTGGGACCAAGATCGAAGGCATCCGTCTCGAAGGTTCGCGCGTGGTAAAGCGTCTCCGTCGACCTACGCCTCGCGATGACTATGGGGGGACCCTTGATGCGATTGAAGCGCTCGTACAGGCGCTCGAAGGCGGAGAAAAGCCAGCCGTTGGCATTGGCACCCCGGGCAGCTGGCTACCGGGTCCCGAACGCATGCAGAACTGCAACTCAACCTGGCTGAACGGCAGACCGCTGCTGATTGATCTGATTACTCGACTGGGTGACCGTGTGCGCATCGCCAACGACGCGGACTGTTTTGCCCTTTCGGAGGCAAGTGACGGTGCTGCAGCCGGTGCTGGCGTGGTCTTTGGCGTCATCCTTGGTACCGGGGTGGGCGGAGGCGTTGTGGTCAACGGCCAGTTGCTCAAGGGCAGGAATGGGCTTGTCGGTGAGTGGGGGCACACACCAGCGGTTGCGGTGGCGAAGGAACTTGCTGGCCGGACCTGCTACTGCGGCCGCATGGACTGCGTGGAAACGCATCTGTCCGGGCCGGGCCTGCACCAGAGCTACAAGACCCTGTTTCCGAAGCAGGCGCCCATGCCGGTGGACGCTGCTGCCATCTACGCGCAGGCTCGACTCGCCGATGCCCCTCCAGACTGGCATCGTCGGTTCCTCGAGGACGACCTCGAAGGGTCGCAAATTGTCCAGGCGCTGGCGGCTTCTCGCAGTGCCCCAGTTTTCGGCGACCCCGTGCAGCAGGCGCGCCTGACGCTCCTGCTCTGGTCCCATACGCTGGCGGCGAACCTGGCGGCCATCGTTAACCTGCTCGACCCCGACGTCATCGTTCTCGGTGGCGGCCTTTCGGAGATGCAAGACCTTTATCCGATCGTCAGGGAACTCATGGCGCCGCACGTTTTCGGAGAGGTATTCGAAACCGCGCTGACCGCGCCCGCCTACGGTGCAGCCAGCGGCGTTCGCGGAGCGGCCTGGCTCTGGCCCGCGGATGCCTGAAAGCGACGACCGGATCTGAGCGGCGCGCAATCGAGACACTAGCTGCAGGAAAACAAGCAGGAATATTAGGAGGAAAAGGAGATCCCGTGCAGCGCCCCGGTGACGCGGCTCGTGAGATAATGCTTAAACACCGGGAGTAGAAGCCGGTGCAGCGAACATACGATCAGAAGTTAAGGACCAACCATGGCGTATCCGCGCGAACTGACGGACTCGGACCCGAGCGAAACCCGGGAATGGCTCGACTCTCTCGAGTACGTGCTCGAGAACGAAGGCACAGATCGGGCGAACTTTCTTCTCGAACGCCTCTCGTCCCGGATGACCAAAACCGGCGCCCGGTTGCCTTACACCATCACGACCCCTTACCGGAACACGATTCCTTCGAGCCGGGAAGCCTTCATGCCCGGCGACCTTTTCATGGAACGGCGCATCCGCTCGCTGATCCGCTGGAACGCGCTGGCTATGGTCGTGCGTGCGAACAGCCGTCCCGGAGAGCTCGGCGGGCACATCTCCTCCTTCGCTTCCTCAGCGACGCTCTATGACGTCGGCTTTAACTACTTCTTTCGCGGCCCATCGGCGGACCATGCGGGAGATCTGATCTACTTCCAGGGACACGCGTCCCCGGGTATTTATGCGCGGTCCTATCTTGAAGGTCGCCTCTCCGAGGCGGAGCTTGATAACTTCCGCCAGGAGGTTGGCGGTCAGGGCCTGTCCTCCTATCCGCATCCGTGGCTCATGCCCCACTACTGGCAGTTCCCGACAGTCTCCATGGGGCTTGGCCCGATTCAGGCCATCTACCAGGCCCACATCATGAAGTACCTCGACAGTCGCGGCCTGGTCTCCCGCGGCGACCGCAAGGTCTGGGCCTTCCTTGGGGACGGTGAGTGTGACGAGCCCGAATCCCTCGGCGCGCTGTCCATGGCGGGCCGGGAGAAGCTCGATAATCTGATTTTTGTCGTTAACTGCAATCTGCAGCGCCTCGACGGTCCCGTGCGCGGTAACTCGAAGATCATTCAGGAGCTTGAAGGCTCCTTCCGCGGTGCCGGTTGGAATGTGATTAAGGTGGTCTGGGGCCGGCTCTGGGATCCACTTTTTGCCAACGATGATCAGGGCCTCATGCAGCAGCGCATGAATGAGGTCGTGGACGGCGAATATCAGAACTACAAGGTTAAAGGCGGTGGCTACACGCGGGAGCACTTCTTCGGCAAGTATCCGGAGCTCGCGGCCATGGTTGAGAACCTTTCCGACGACGACATCATGCGCCTCAATCGCGGTGGCCACGATCCCTACAAGGTCTATGCGGCCTATCATGCGGCGGTGAATCACACCGGCGAACCGACGGTGATCCTGGCGAAAACCGTGAAAGGTTACGGCATGGGAGATGCCGGTGAGGCGGAAAACGATACTCACCAGGTAAAGAAGCTCAACCTCGACGGCCTGAAGCACTTCCGCGACCGCTTCGATATTCCGCTCACAGACAAAGAGCTCGAAGACATTCCCTTCTACCGCCCTGCGGCTGACAGCCCGGAGATGAAGTACCTGAAAGCGCAGCGGGAACGCCTTGGCGGGGTGCTGCCGAAGCGGGTCGTCGCCGCGGAAACGCTGAAGGTGCCACCGCTGTCCACCTTCAAGGCGCAGCTCGAAGGGACCGGTGAACGGGATAACTCCACAACCATGGGCTTCGTCCGGTTCCTGGCAACACTGCTCCGGGATAAATCCATCGGCAACCGGGTGGTGCCGATCGTTCCGGACGAAGCGCGCACCTTCGGTATGGAAGGCATGTTCCGCCAGCTCGGCATCTACTCATCGGCCGGGCAGCTCTATGAGCCGGAGGATTCCGGCGAGATTGCCGCTTACCGGGAAGCAAAGGACGGCCAGGTGCTGGAAGAAGGCATCAACGAGGCCGGCGCTTTCTCCGCCTGGCTTGCCGCGGCCACTTCCTACAGCACCCATCAGTACACGCTGATTCCCTTCTATATCTACTATTCCATGTTCGGCTTTCAGCGCATCGGTGATCTTGCCTGGGCCGCCGGCGACAGTCAGGCCCGCGGGTTCCTCCTTGGCGGCACCGCGGGGCGCACAACGCTCAACGGCGAGGGGCTTCAGCACCAGGACGGCCACAGCCACGTCCTCGCCTCGACGATTCCGAACTGTGTCGCCTACGACCCCTGCTATACCTACGAGCTTGCGGTGATTCTCCGGGAAGGGCTGCGGCGCATGGTGGAAGAGCATGAGAGCGTCTACTTCTACGTGACGGTCATGAACGAAGCGTACATACAGCCGCCCATGCCTGAGGGGGTGGAAGACCACATCCTGAAGGGCATGTATCTGCTGCGGCGCCTGGAAGGCGACGGACCAGCGGTCCGGCTCCTGGGTGCCGGTACGATTCTCCGGGAAGTAGAGGCGGCGGCGACGTGGCTCAACGAGGAGCAGGGACTGACCGTTGAGGTGTTCAGCGTCACGAGCTTCACGGAGCTCAGTCGCAACGGCGACGATGTGGCGCGCTGGAATCTGCTGAATCCGGAACGGGACCCGAAACAGAGTCATGCGGCCGAGCTCCTCGACGGTGATGCGCCGGTAGTGATCTCCAGTGACTACATGAAGGCCCTGGCGGAGCCGCTCCGCGGACAGATCAAGGCGGACGTGCACGTCCTTGGTACCGATGGTTACGGGCGCAGCGATACGCGGGAGCGCCTGCGTCAGCATTTTGAGGTGGATCGCAATTTTGTGGCTCTGGCCGCGCTGAAGAGCCTGGCGGACCAGCAGAAACTGCCCGTGGAAGCGGTGGCCAAGGCGCGCGATGCTTTTGGCATTGATCCGGAGAAAGCCAATCCGCGGCTGATCTGACCTTGGACGCGAGCTGGCACGAGAACTGACCTGAAAGGACTGCAGAAGGACTGCGTAAGTGGCACAGGAAGTACGAATCCCCGACATCGGTGACATCGACGAGGTCGAAGTCATTGAGATCTGCGTTGCCGTGGGTGATGAGGTTGGACCTGACGATGCGCTCATCGTCATCGAATCAGATAAGGCCTCCATGGAAGTGCCGGCGGGCATGACGGGCACCATTGCCAGCGTCGCCGTCGCCCTTGGAGACCAGGTCGCGGAAGGTGCCCTGGTGGTCACGCTTGAGGGTGCTGCGGCCGAGTCTGCAACGGCCGCCGAGGCCCCAGCTCCCGCACCGACACAAGCACCTGCGACACCGGCGGCCGCTTCGGTGCAGGAACCAGCGCCAGAGGCTGGCACCGCTGAACCGGAAGAATCGGCAGCCGCGCCAACGCAGGCCATTCCCGCAGCCGGTGCAGCGACGGAAGTTGAGGTACGTGTGCCGGACATCGGCGAGGCGAGCAACGTCGAAGTGATCGAGGTGGCTGTGAGTGCCGGTGCTGAAGTCACCGCAGACGATCTGCTGGTGGTTGTTGAATCAGACAAAGCGTCCATGGAGATTCCCGCCGGGCAGGCGGGCACGGTCAGTGCTGTTCATGTGTCCGTGGGCTCGGAAGTGGAAGAGGGCACGCTGCTTGCGACGATCAGTGCCAGCGGCGGCGCCACAGAAAGCGCTGCCAGCAGCAAGCCGGTCGGCGGCGAAACGGTTGCGGTGCAAGCCCCCGGGGCGCAGGAGGCCGCGCCTGTGGAGAGCGCTGGCGCCGCTGCTCCAGCACCCGCGCAGGTGTCCGCTCCGGCGCCAGCATCGCCGCCCTCACCCGCAGAAGTGGAAGATGGTGACGCCAAACGGGTTTATGCAAGTCCGGCGGTTCGTCGCCTGGCCCGGGAGCTTGGCGTTGCCCTCGCGGCCGTCAGCGGCACCGGTAACCGGGGCCGCATTCTGAAAGACGATGTGAAGTCCCACGTTAAAGCCACCATGACCAGCGCACCGGCTGCCGCTTCGGGAAGTGGCGCGGGTATTCCGCCGATTCCTGCCGTGGACTTCAGTCGTTTCGGCGCCGTTGAGATCGAACCCCTATCCCGGATTCGCGCTGCCGGTGCTCAGAATCTGCATCGCAGCTGGCTCAACCTGCCGCACGTCTCTCAGTTTGAAGAGGCGGACGTGACGGAGCTCGAAGCTTTCCGGAAGACGCTGAAAGAGGAGGCCACGCGCCGGGAGCTCAAGATCACGCCGCTGGCGTTCATCATCAAAGCCTGCTGCTACGCCCTGCAGGCCTTTCCCACCTTCAACGCTTCTCTGGATCCGGAGATCAAAAACTTCGTGCTGAAGCAGTACTACCACATCGGATTTGCCGTCGACACGGAGGATGGCCTGGTGGTGCCGGTGATTCGTGATGCGGACAAGATGGGAGTCTGGGACCTGTCGGCGGCCATTGCCGAGCTCGCAGAGAAGGCGCGCACCGGCAGTCTCGGCCTGTCTGACATGCAGGGCGGCAGCTTCAGCATTTCCAGCCTCGGCAACATTGGCGGCACGGGCTTCACGCCCATCATCAACGCGCCGGAGGTAGCCATCCTTGGCGTTTCTCGCCTTGTTACCAAGCCGATCTGGAACGGCAGCGAGTTTGAGCCGCGGCAGATGCTGCCGCTCTCACTCTCCTACGATCATCGAGCCATTAACGGTGCGGAAGCGGGCCGCTTCATGGCAATGCTGGCAGAGCTGCTGGCGGATATCCGGCGTCTCGCGCTCTAAGGCGCGAGTCAGTCAGCGGCGGGGTCTTTAGAACCGCGCCACTGATCTTCTTCGCCGGCGGACAGCGTCCGGGCAATCACGAAGAACAGATCGCTGAGGCGATTCAGATAGCGGGCTGCTTCATCGGCTTCAGCAACGGCCCAGCTGTGGCGTTCGGCGCGCCGGCAAACAGTGCGGCAGACGTGCGCCAGCGCATTGGCTTCGCTGCCGCCGGGTATCACGAACTCCGTCAGCGGCGGCAGCGCATCGTTCAGACGCGCAACCTCTGTTTCCAGCCAGTCCACCTGAGGTACCGGTGTTGCGCCGACCGTGGCGAGATGGGCGCCGAGGTCGAAAAGCTCCTGCTGCAGGCGTCCGGTGATTTCCTTGAAGGGCGCGCTCTCGGCCTGGGCAGCGAAGAGGGCAAGGAAGCTGTTCAATTCGTCCACGGCGCCGATGGCGTGAATCGTATCGCTGGTTTTGGCCGTGCTGCTGCCGTCGGCGAGGGACGTTTCGCCACCATCACCGCGGCGCGTTGTCACGCGGGTAATGCGGCGTTTCCCAGTGGGTACCTTTGGCCCTTTGGCCACCCTAGGGTGCCGGCCGATGATTCGGATCGAAGGGTTGGACCGTAATGAGTCCCGTATCGAAAGAACGGGTCAGCCCGTCGTAGGCGTGGCGCATGAAGTGCTTCGGATTTGGAAATCCGGTGCTGGTGTCGGCCGCAGAAATGCTGACCCCGACAACCACCGGAATAAAGCCTTCGCTGGTTTTGAAGGAGTGCATGTAGAGATTGTCGAAGATGCGCCGGAAGCTCTGCGAGGTGCAGTTCTGAATGTCCGGCTGCAGGGTAATCACCGCAAACATGTTCGCCTCGGGGCGCGTCACCACGTCGAGGGGCCGCACAAGCTGGCGCACCTTGGCGCCGATGCCGCTCATGAGTTCGTCAACGATGGCTTGTTCGTACTGTTCCTCGATGACGTCCAGATTGTTGATCCCAACGAGCAACAGACAGGCGGCACCGCCGCGGGTCTCTGCGTGTTTCACCGTATCGTTGATGCGCTCGAAGGTGAACTTGAGATTGCCGAGGCCCGTCACGGGATCCACCAGGTCCGTGGTCTGCAGCTCGCGGATCTTCTTACGGAGCAGCTTGTTTGTTCGGAGCAGCTGATTCTGGCGACTGGCAATACGCTGGGCGGCGATCACCCGCGGCAGCAGCTGCGCGCGCAGATTCGCCTTGTTGAGAAAATCGTCGACGCCTTCCTCGAAGGCGTCGTTCATGGCATCGATGTCATCCCGGGCCGTGAGCAGCATCACGTAGGTGAAGTGTTCGTTCGCCTCGTCGAGCTTCTTTACCCGGCGCGTCAGTTCAAGGCCGTCCATGCTCGGCATCAGCCAGTCAGCAATGAGAATCTGTGCAGGCCGCTTTTCCAGCGAGCGGAGCGCCTGCAGAGGATTATTGGTGAAGCGGACGTTCGAGAAACCGCCGCTGCGCAGGGCCTTGGCGATGATGGCGCTGGAGAATTTGGCATCGTCAACGACGAGAATCGGAATGTCTTCGTAGGACGCTTTGTTCACGGACTGACCGGCGCCCGTGCGCGCACCGGCAGCCGGGCTGCTGCCTGTTTTGCCCGTTGTGGCACTTGCGCTGCCGGCGGCCCGGGCCGCGGATGCGGCGGCCTTGGCGGCGCCCGCCATGTCTTTACTCGACGCAGGGGCGGCGGTGCTGGCAGTTGAAGGTGCACGGGGATTGTTGCCCGGTCTCTCCATCAGACTCTTAGGGTTCTAAGGTCAGGGGAAAGCAGTCTACCATGGGACCGAAGAGCGACCCGTGACCCAGTTTGGCAGCGTTTTGCAGACTGTTCCCTTGGATTTGTAAGCACCGGCGCGCCAGGTTGATGGTCGGAACGGGTAAATGACTGCTCGTTGGTGGCCGCGAGCGTCGATCCAGTGGTAAAGCGACGCTCATTGAGAAGGAAAACTAATCTATGCCGTCCTTTGACGTAGTTTCTGAAGTAGATCTGCAGGAAGTCCGAAATGCCGTCGATCAGGCCGTTCGTGAGCTCGGTACGCGCTTTGACTTTAAAAGTGTCGATGCTGGTTTTGAGCTCGGCGACGCTGGCATTCAGCTGCATGCGGAAGAAGAGTTTCAGCTCGGACAGATGCTTGACATTCTTCGCGACAAATTCACCCGCCGAAGTATCGACGTGCGGGCGCTCGACCCCGGCGACGTGGAAGCGTCCGGCAAGCAGAAGCGGCAGACCTTCGCTCTGAAGCAGGGCATTGACCGGGATTCGGCGAAAAAGATCGTCAAGCTGATCAAAGACTCGAAGCTCAAAGTCCAGTCACAGATTCAGGGCGAGCAGGTGCGGGTCACCGGCAAGAAGCGCGACGATCTCCAGCAGGTTATTGCCGTCCTGAAGGAAGCCGATCTGGACATGCCGCTGGACTTCAACAACTTCCGTGATTGAGTGAGCCGAGCAGCCGCCTGATGGCCGCAGAGCAGGTACAGGAGCCCGTCGAGGCCGGCTTTCAGCTACGTGACTATCTGCATCCGCGCGTGGTCGCCATGCTGTTCCTCGGCTTCTCGTCCGGGCTACCGCTGCTGCTGATTTTCGCCACTTTATCGCTCTGGTTGCGTGAGGCCGGGGTGGATCGCGGCGAGGTGACCTACTTCAGCTGGGCGGCCCTTGGCTACTCATTCAAGTTTGTCTGGGCACCGCTGATCGACAAGCTGCCGCTACCGATCCTGGCCACGGTGCTCGGTCAGCGCCGGAGCTGGATGCTTGTAGCGCAGTTCCTGATCATTGCCTCCATTGTGCTGATGGCCATGAGTGATCCGGCAACGGCGCCGGGTCTGGCCACCATGGCGGTGGCCGCCGTGATGCTCGGCTTCTCCGCTGCCACCCAGGACATTGTGATCGACGCCTATCGCATTGAAGCCGTCGAAGAATCCCTGCAGGCGCTCATGTCTTCCAGCTACGTGGCCGGCTACCGGATCGGCATGCTCATGGCCGGTGCCGTTGCCCTCTATCTCGCCGCCGGCTTCGGCACCACAGTCGACAACTACCGCTACGATGCCTGGAAGTGGACTTACCTCTGCATGGCGGCCACGATGCTGGTCGGTGTCGTCACCACCCTCGTCATCCGCGAGCCCGTGGTTCGGGGAGCAAGCAGCTACTTCCATCGCACCTTCGACTACGTCCGCTTCGTCGGGCTGTTTCTGATTTTCGTGCTCGCCTTTATCGCCCTTTTTAGGTTGCTTTCGCCGCTTGTCGCGGACGCGCGGGCCTGGCTGCTTGCGGGTGCCGCCATGCATCCGGTGCTGGTGGGTTTTCTTGGTGAGGCAATCCGCCTGCTCGGCTCACTCCTTGGCGCCCTTGGTCTTGTGAATCTTGCCATGCGCCTCGGAGTGGCTCGCCGCGAGATGGTCCGCGATACCTACGTGGCACCGGTGCTGGATTTTTTCCAGCGCTACGGCAGGGGAGCGGTCCTGATCCTGCTGCTCGTGGGTTTCTATCGGGTCTCGGACATCGTCCTTGGGGTGATCGCGAACGTGTTCTATCAGGACATGGGTTACAGCAAAGAGGCCATCGCCACTGCCACAAAGGTGTTCGGCATCTGGATGACCATCTTAGGCGGCTTCCTTGGCGGTTTTCTGTCGATTAAATACGACCTCATGCGGGTGTTGATGCTTGGGGCGGTAATGACCGTGCTGACGAATCTGCTGTTCATAGTGCTGGCCAATGCCCCCGGAGATATGTTGCTTCTCTACCTGGTTATCGGGGCAGACAATCTCACGGCCGGGCTCGCCAGCGCCGCCTTCATCGCCTATCTCTCCAGTCTCACGAGTCTCTCTTTCACCGCCGTGCAATACGCCATATTCAGCTCGCTGATGACGCTGTTCCCGAAGCTCCTTGGCGGCTACTCCGGTCAGGTTGTGGACGCGGTGGGCTATCCCACCTTCTTCTTCGGCGCCTCGCTGCTGGGGATCCCGGTGTTTCTGCTCGTCTGGCTGGCCTGGCGCCGGCATCCGGCTTAAGGGTCGCCGGCATCCCAGCGGTGTTGAGCCGCAACCCGTTCCCCGACAAATTCTACGCCTTCCGCTTCCAGCCGCTTGCGCTGAAGGTTTTCGCTGCCGCCAAGGCGAGTGGATATCCGCAGCGATGCATTAACCACGCGAAACCAGGGTAGCCTGGACCCTGTTGGCAGCTCCCGCAGGGTTCGACCGACGAGCCGGGCGTGGCGCGGCATGCCTGCCAGCGCCGCGATCTGCCCATAGGTGGCCACACGGCCCTCGGGAATCATTGCCACAATCGAAGTGATCCGTTCCTGAGGGGTTACCGGATCGTCCGCCGTCTCGGCTTGCATTTGCCCGGCCGAGTGCGCAGATTGCTTCTCCCGACGCCTTTTTCCCGGTTTTTTGCCCATGTGGCTGCTCGTCTTTGTGCTCACGCCCATCATCGAAATGTACCTGCTGATTGAAGTCGGCGGCTACATCGGCGCCTTGCCGACGATAGGTCTGGTCATGCTCACGGCCGTGATCGGGGTCGGTCTGCTGCGCGTTCAGGGCTTCAGAACCCTGACCCGGGGCCTCGGCCGCCTCGAGGGTGGCGAACTGCCGGCCCGGGAAGTGGTGGAAGGGTTGCTGCTCGCCGTGGCGGGCGCGCTCCTGCTGACGCCGGGTTTCGTGACGGACGGCTTCGGCTTTGCCCTTTTAACGCCTCCCTTTCGTGCTGCCCTTGCGGACCGGCTGCTAGCCCGGGTGCAGGTCCATGGCACTGCCGGCCCGGGCGGTTTTGGTCCTGAGGGGCCGTTCGGTGCCCAGAGTGGGAGGGGTGCGCCCCGGGGTCCAGCTCCACCAGGCGTCCTCGAAGGTGAGTTTGAACGGGTGGATGAGGCTGATTCGGCAGAGGCGGCGCGCACACCTGGGGACCCCGAGTCTAAACCCTAGCTGAGCAAGCTCCCGGCCCTTGATATTCCCTGGTTTGCGCCCATCTAGCGAGGGGCGGATCCCTCGGCTGTTCTCTACGGCTGTAAGGCTCTGGTGCCGCGGCCTTGCAAGTGGGGATTGGATCACTATCATATGCCGCCCTTGCGTTAGCACTCCCATGGGTAGAGTGCTAACACAACCGGGGGCCCCGACGAAAATCCAACCGGGTTGCCCCTTTGCGAAATCATCCACTGGGAGAAAACAGGTAATGAACATTCGACCCTTACACGATCGTCTCGTCGTGCGCCGGTTGGAAGAAGAGACCACCACCGCTGGCGGGATCGTTCTGCCCGACTCCGCCGCTGAAAAGCCGTCTCAAGGCGAGGTGCTTGCGGTTGGTCCTGGCAAAACGCTTGACAATGGCGACGTTAAGGCCCTCGACGTGAAGGTTGGCGACAAGGTCATCTTCGGTCAGTACGGCGGCAGCACCGTAAAACTCGACGGTGAAGAACTGCTGATTCTGAGCGAAAGCGAAATCTTCGGCGTACTCGAAGGCTGAGTACCCATACCGGATATAGATAGAGGAAATAAGCGATGAGCGCTAAAGACGTATTTTTCGGTGACGAAGCGCGCGGCCGCATGCTCGAGGGCGTAAACACCCTCGCTAACGCCGTGAAAGTTACCCTCGGTCCGAAGGGCCGGAATGTGGTTCTCGACAAGTCCTTCGGTGCGCCGACCGTCACCAAAGACGGTGTCTCCGTAGCCAAAGAAATCGAGCTTGCAGACAAGTTCGAGAACATGGGCGCGCAGATGGTGAAAGAGGTTGCCAGCCAGACCTCCGACGAAGCCGGTGACGGCACCACCACCGCCACGGTGCTGGCTCAATCCATCCTGACGGAAGGCCTGAAGTCCGTAGCCGCTGGCATGAATCCCATGGACCTCAAGCGTGGCATCGACAAAGCCGTCGCGGCTGCCGTTGAGCAAGTGAAGAGCATGTCCACGCCCTGCGAAGACTCCAAGTCCATCGCGCAGGTCGGCACCATCTCCGCCAACAGCGACACGGCCGTCGGTGACATCATCGCCGAAGCCATGGAGAAGGTGGGCAAGGAAGGCGTTATCACCGTCGAGGAAGGTTCCGGCCTCGAGAACGAGCTCGACGTTGTGGAAGGTATGCAGTTTGATCGCGGCTACCTGTCTCCCTACTTCATCAACAACCAGGACAGCATGGCTGCCGAGCAGGACGATCCCTACATTCTGCTCTGCGACAAGAAGATCTCGAACATCCGTGATCTGCTGCCGATCCTCGAGAACGTCGCCAAGGCGGGCAAGCCGCTCATGGTGATCGCCGAGGACATCGAAGGCGAAGCTCTGGCTACGCTGGTCGTGAACAACATGCGTGGCATCGTCAAAGTCTCCGCCGCCAAGGCGCCGGGCTTCGGCGATCGTCGTAAGGCCATGCTGCAGGACATCGCGATCCTCACGGGCGGTACGGTGATCTCTGAGGAAGTCGGTCTGACGCTGGAAGGCGCTACCCTTGACGATCTGGGTACCGCCAAGCGCATCTCGTCGACGAAGGAAAACACGACCATCGTTGATGGTGCCGGTGCCAAGGGCGACATCGAAGGCCGCATCAAGCAGATCCGCTCTGAGATCGAAGACACCTCTTCTGACTACGACCGCGAGAAGCTCCAGGAGCGTCTGGCGAAGCTGGCCGGCGGCGTCGCCGTCATCAAGGTTGGCGCTCCCACGGAAGTGGAGATGAAAGAGAAGAAAGCTCGCGTTGAAGACGCGCTGCACTCCACCCGCGCTGCTGTTGAAGAAGGCGTGGTTGCCGGTGGTGGCGTCGCACTCGTGCGTGCGCTGTCGACCATCGAAGGTGTGGCCGGTGACAACGAAGACCAGAACGTGGGTATCGCCATTGCTCAGCGCGCAATGACCGCACCGCTGCGGCAGATCGCTGCCAACGCGGGTGACGAAGGCGCCGTTGTACTGGATAAGGTCTCTGCCCTGACCGGTAACGAAGGCTACAACGCGGCTACCGGTGAGTACGGCGACATGCTGGCCATGGGTATTCTCGACCCGGCCAAAGTCACCCGTACCGCACTGCAGGCAGCAGCCTCCGTGGCGGGTCTGATGATCACCACGGAAGCCATGGTTGCCGACGCGCCTGAGGACAATCCTCCGGCCGGTATGCCTGGCGGTATGCCTGACATGGGTGGCATGGGCGGCATGATGTAAGCCCAACCGCCCTCGCGGCTCGAAAGCCCCGCCTGACGGGTGCACAGACTGTGTGCAACAGACTGTGTGCAAAGCAGCGGGGCTTTTTTTGTGCCTCGGAATGGGGCTATAGTCCGTGCCGGCAGCACTGAGCACTGTTCTTCAGCCGATCACCGAACGCCGGGCCCAGTAAACGGGAATGGTGAAGGCGCGCTGAGCCGGGGGCAGCAGCAATTCGCATCCCGGTGAACACACATATAACAAGCACACACATGAATCGACGCGACGAAAAGCGGGGAGATAGAAAATGGATATGCAGCTGATTGACTACCTGGCTCGTTGGAGCCACTTCCTTTTTGGGATCACCTGGATCGGCTTGCTGTACTACTTCAACTTCGTGCAGACCGAATACTTCAAGGAAGCGGATCCGGACGCCCGGACGGACGCCTTCACCAAGCTTGTGCCGCGGGCACTCTGGTGGTTCCGCTGGGGGGCGATGTTCACCCTGTTCACCGGACTGATCATGCTCGGCGCCCGAGGTACCGGGGTTACCCTCGACATAACTGTTGGCTCGACGCTTGGCATCCTCATGTTCCTGAACGTCTGGCTGATCATCTGGCCCAATCAGAAGATCGTGATCGAGTCGAACACGCAGGTTAAGGCCGGTGGTGAAGCGCTACCCGCGGCCGCAGCCGCTGCGCCGAAGGCAGCTCTGGCATCCCGGACCAACACGCTGTTCTCCATTCCCATGCTGTTCTTCATGGGTTCGAGCGCCCACTACGCCCACGGTGGCCTGGCCGGCAACACGACGGCCCTGATCGTTGCCCTGGTGATCATTGCCGCCCTGGAGCTGAACGCAATTTTTGGCAAGCAGGGTCCGATCACGACCGTCCGCGGCGTCATCTCCAGCGGCCTCGGGCTTACGGCCGTGCTCTGGGGTATCGTTGCCCTTGTCTGACAAGCTGCCCGGTAGGCGCCGAGGCGAATCCTCGGACGCCCTGTGACAGAAGGCCTGCCTCGTGCAGGCCTTTTTCATAGGCCGGTCGTAACGCATCGCCAGGTGCGTTTTCCCGAGCCAATTTGAATATAATCCCGCTTGAGAGGCGCCGTTCGAGCGCTTGCGCGAGAATCAATCTCCCCAGGATTAACTATGGCTGACCGTCCCCCCAAGACCCAGACATCACCCTCATCGCTTTACGCCAATCCAGACGACACCAGCGGTTATCGCCGCGGTGCCCGCAGCGGCGGTGCACGCCGCCGTAGCACCAGCAGTCAGAGCGGTGGCAGCCGCATGATCGGCATCAACCTGATTCTGGCCGTGTTGGTCGCTGGTCTGGTTATCGCCGGCTGGTTCATCGCCAATCAGCATCAACTCCTGACTGCGGAGAAACAGGCCCTCGACGCGGCGGAGAATCGCATCGCTCTCTTGGAAGATCGTTTGCGTATGACAGACGAGTCGCTCGTGGATTCGGAGAAAGACACCGAGGAGCAGATTGGCTTCTGGGAGTCGGAAATCCGCAAACTCTGGGCCGTGTCCAATGAGCGGAATCGGAAGTGGATCAAAGATAACGAAGCGGCCCTGAGCAAACTTACGAAAACTCTGACGGCGATAGAGACGAGCAATCGGGACCTTGGTACGGCGGTGGGTCGCCACGAGGCAGCCTTCAAGCAGCAGCAGGCAATCATCGACCAGCTGACCAGCATGGAGATTTCCATCCAGCAGCTGGCGAACACACAGCGTGACATCGTCGACAAGGTAAACAGTGCCAGCCAGTCCGTCGCTGCGCTGAACTCGGGGCTTGCCGGTCGGGTCACGGAAAACGAGCAGGCGGTCGCGGCCATCGACGCCTATCGTGTGCAGGTCAATAACCGCCTCGCCAACATCGAGCGGCGCCTTGAGAACCTAGGCAGCGGCGCGCTCTAAGCGGCGCTCGAAAGGCTAGAAACGGCGCCCTGACGAAAGGCCCATTCCCAATGGCGTTCCACGGGGCTGGGTTATTCGTACCACGGAGTTGACGGGGCTCTCAGTACCCCTGTGACCGGCGTCCACTTTCGTCCTGGGAGCGCCGGGCATACTGCCGGTTCTTGAGTCTGGACGACCCCTGCTATGGTCGCGGAAAGCGGCAGCCCCAACTTCTGCATCGCCGGAAGCCGCGATGCGCTCGACGCCCCCAGCGTGCTGGCTGAGCGTCTGATCAACGGTGCTGACAAACTCGGTTGGTCCACGCGTCAGGTAGATGTCTGTGCCGGTGACGAAATCGACGAGGTGACGGCGCTCGTGCTTATAGCCGATGCGGGCACCGATGCGGTCCGGCGCTGTTTTCCCCATGCGCTGCTCGTCTCTGAAGTACCGCGTGACGGGGCCGATCTGGTGGTCCCTGGCGATGTGGACGATGCCGCTCTCGATGCGCTGCTTGGCCATGGGGAGAGTCACTGGCGCCGGAATCTCAAGGTCATGGAGCTGTTCCGTGAGGTCGGCGCACGGCGACAGCGTATGGGTCAGCTCTCTGACATTGCGCTGTCCCTTTCAACCCAGATGGACTTTTCCGTCCTGCTTGAGACGATCCTTTTGGAGGCCAGGCGCCTTGCCGGCTGTGATGCGGGTTCGCTCTATCTCATCGATGGCACGGAAGAGGAACAGGCCCTCGAATTTAAACTCACCCAGAATGACTCCCGGGATTTTCCCTTTACGGAGCAGCGCCTGCCGCTGACGGCGGAATCGCTCGCCGGTTACGTCGCCATCACCGGTGAAGAACTGGATATCCACGACGTCTACGATCTCCCGGACGATCGACCCTATCGATTCAACCGCTCCTTCGACGAGCAGATGAACTATCGCAGTCGCTCCATGCTGGTGCTGCCCATGCGTGATCACCGCGGCAACATTGTTGGCGTGCTGCAGTTTATCAACCGGCTAGATCCGCTCGAGGATGAGCCCGTTCCCTTTGGTGAGGAGCTCGTGGAACTGCTCCGTGCCGTCGCCAGTCAGGCCGCGGTCTCCATTCAGAAGAACCAGCTCATACGCGATGTGAATCGGCTCTTTGAGAGCTTCGTGCAGGCGAGTGTGAAGACCATTGAACAACGGGATCCGAGCACCAGCGGTCACTCCTTCCGGGTGGCCGATACCACCGTCGCCCTGTTGCAGACGCTGCCTGACTCAGAGTTTTCCCGGTTCCGGGGCCTCACCTTTACGGACGAACACATCCGCGAGGTGCGCTACGCGGCCCTGCTGCACGACTTCGGCAAGGTGGGCGTGCGCGAGGATGTCCTGCTGAAAGCCAAGAAGCTCACCGCTGACCGGCTGGAAGTTGTTCAGTACCGAATTGAACTGCAACGGGAGCGGCTGCGCCGCCGGGCCGTTGAGCGGGAGCTGCACATGCTCCACCACAATGCGGTTGATCTCGAGGTGGCGGTGCGACGCGTGCATCGGGATCTTGCCGCGGAACTGTCGCTGCTCGGTGACTTTGAGGAAATGGTTCTGCGAGCCAACGAGCCTTCGGTGCTGGAAGAGGGTGTCGTCGAGGAGCTCCGCGAGATCCGCGACTATGCCTACCGCGAGCTGGACGGCACCTTAAATGGCCTAATAACAGACGCCGATCTGCTGGCGCTGTCAGTCCGCAAGGGCAGTCTGACGCCGGACGAACGCCGCGAGATTCAGTCGCACGTGATGCACACCCGCGAATTCCTGTCGGTGCTGCCCTGGCCTCCGGAGCTTGCCAACGTGCCTGCCATTGCTGGCGCGCATCATGAGAAGCTTGATGGCAGTGGCTATCCGCAGGGGCTCGTCGGCGAACAGATCCCTCTGGCGAGCCGGGTGATGACCGTCTGCGACATCTACGATGCGCTGACCGCCATGGACCGACCCTACAAAAAGGCGATGCCCGTGGAGCGAGCCCTGTCGATCCTTGAAGATGAAGCCAGGCAGGGGCTGCTGGATGCGGACATGGTTAAGGTCTTCATCGACAGTCGGATTTATCAGAAGACCCCGGCGGAAGAAGAACGCCGCAAAGCCGTTTAAGACCCTAGTTCCAATCGTCCAGGACGGACACGTCCACCAGATAGTCTTCGAAGGCAAACACGACGCCTTCTTCCGTGATCTCTGTCAGGCGCAGGGTACCGAGCCGCTCCCCTTCCTTGAGTCGCGTGCCGTTGACGACGACGACGCGCAGGTCCGATGCATCGGCGTAGACGTGCGTGGAAAAGTCCAGAGCCGGAAAACGACCGCGAGCGGCAGCCGGTAGGCTGGCCAGGCTCTGCGCGGCGCGCTGAGTGCTGGGGCCGATGATGGTGTCGCCCGCTGTCTCTGAGCCGGAGGCCGCAGTCTGCGCTGGCGTTGCTGTCATTGCGGGTTCAGGTTGTTGCGTTGCAGGGCGAGGCGCTGATCCTGTTTGTGGGGCGGCCGTGGCTGAGACGGGTCTCTGCTCGCGACTGACGGCGCTCATTCCGGGCACAACCGTATCGGCTGCGGCTGTTTCTCTTGTCGGCGTCGGCGTCGGCGTCGGCGTCGGCGTCGGCGTCGGAGTCGGAGTCTGTGTCGGTGTTGGTGCGGGATCGTCGCGGCTGGCTGTTCCCTGAGGTTCGGCCGTTGTCAGAGCGGTCTGCAGGGTTTCGCCCTGCGGCAGGAACAGCCAGAGCAGCAGAATCGCGTTAACGATCAGAGCAATCGCCAGGCCGTAGACAAGCAGCCGGTTGCGCTGCCGGTCGTGTTGGGCGAGTGCCATGGCCGCGCGCGTTTCCGGGCTGCGATCAGCTTCTTCCTTCTTCAGGGCGTCGAGAATGTAGGACATCAGCCGGCAAGGCTCGGTTGCGGCAGGCGCAAACGGTGCGCCAGGCGAATCCAGGTGTCCGGGCCAACAATGCCGTCGGGGGTGAGACCCTCATCGCGTTGAAACTCGACCACTGCCTCCCGCAGCTGTTCGTCAAAACGGTTTGGCGTTGGACTTGCGAGAGATGCCCCGACGATGCCCGTGAGCTGCTGTCGGAGCCAGCCGACAGTTTCATGGGTCTGGCCGCTGCGAAGACTGCCCTGGTAGCCGGGCGGCGTCTGCCAGAGAATCACATAGTTCCCCGACCACTGCTCCCTGAGCGCCCGTTGCGTTGTCTCAAGACGCTCCTCGCCCAGTTGCAGCTGCACAATGCCGTCCTGCATGGCCAGCAGCGCCGCATAGTAGGGTGCGGGCTGTTCATCCCAGAGCTCGAGAATCACCGGCAGATCCACGCGATTGAGCTGCCCCCATTCGCCGCGGGCAGAGAGGCATTGAAGGCCAGCCGACGGTGCGAAGTCGCAGGGAATCTGCTCTGCCGGGGCCAGGCCGTAGTCCACGCCCCAGCGGTCGAAGACGGCGCCATAGGCCTGGCGGCGACTGGCAAAGGTGCTGCCAGCGGGCCTTGAGATTTCGGCAACCTGAGGAACGGTGCCGGTGGGCGCGGCCGCCGTCGGCTTTCGGGATTGCGTCGGCTGACTCCGTGCGGCCTGCATGCGTGCATAGGTTTCCGGCGTGATCACAGCCTCACCGTCAGCGTTGCTGCCGATGGGCGGCGCGGGACGGTCTGCCTCAGTGGTTGGTGTCGCAGCGGCGCTGGCAGCAGTCGTGAGCAGCTCCGGCCTGCTCGTCACTTGAGCCTCCGTGTCCGGCGACGCCGGGTTCAACGGGCCGGTGTTGCTCCTTTGCTCACTGAGCGCGTTCTCGCCGAGCGTCTCCTCGCTGAGCGCCGGGGCACCAGGCTCGGGAGATTCCGACGTGGGCGTGGTTTGAGGTGCGGTTGCGGGTGTTGTTTCAGCGACCGGTGCAGGCTCGGGATTGCGGAACTCCGAGATGGGTCCAAGCAGCGCGTAGGCGGCCCCGGCCACACCGACTGCGGCAGCCGCACCCAGCCACCCGCTGCGTCGCATCGGTGGCTTGCCCAGGACCTCCCGGGCGGCGCGACTGACGATCCGTCCGGTCACCTGAGCCCGGCCCTCCGTATAGGCGCCGAGCAGCGCCCGATCGGCGATCACGTTGATGAGCCTGGGCGTACCCTTCGAGAGCGCATAGATCCTGCGCAATGCGCCGGCGCTGAACGCCTTGGGGTTGCCGCCCGCGCGGCTCATACGATGCAGCACGTAGGCATAGGTGTCCGGTCTGCTCAAGCTGCCCAGGTGATAGCGTGCCGTGATCCGTTGCGCGAGCTGCCGCAGATCCTGCCGATCGAGCATGTCGGCGAGTTCCGGCTGACCGATCAGGATGATGCGCAGCAGCTTCTTGTCGTCGGTTTCGAGATTGGTCAGCAGCCGCACCTGCTCAAGGACGGCCGGAGAGAGGTTCTGCGCTTCATCGATGATCATCACCGTGCTGCGCCCGGCCCGGTGCGTCGCCAGCAGATGCCGGGTGATGAGATCGATGTACTGCTTAACGGTGGTTGTGCGGTCCGGGTCGTAGGCGACGCCCAGCTCGTCGCAGAGTGTCGCCAGCAATTCGCGCACGGTCAGCCGAGGGTTCAGGATAAAGGCAACGTCGAGATCCGGCGGTGTCTGTTTGATCAGGTTGCGCAGCAGCGTCGTTTTGCCGGTGCCAACCTCGCCGGTCACCATGACGAAGCCGCCGTGGCTGAAGCCGTACATCAGATGGGCGAGCGCCTCCCGGTGCGCCGTGGACAGATACAGGAAGCGCGGATCCGGGGCGATAGAGAAGGGCGATTGGGTTAGGTTGAAATGCTGCTCGTACATGGGGGGCGGCTAGCGGGCTGGATGCTTGGCGGCCGATTCCAGGGATCTATCGATGCTGGTCTCAGCGTTGTTCTCGTTTCCGGAAGTGCTCTCGTTTCCGGAAGTGCTCTCTTTGCCGGAAGGGATCCCTGTTAATGCGTCGTCCTTGGCCTGCCAGAGCGCTTCCACCCAGTCGTTAACGGCGGAGCGGCGGGCTTCGTCATCGGCCGCCGTGCGGACCCGCGCCGGAACATCGTGGCTCGCGATGGTCATTGTGACCCGCCCACATTTCCCCTGCATGAACTCCCAGAACGTTGGGACGCCTTCCGGGTAGTCGATGGTGACGTCCACAACCTTGTGCAGGCGATCATCGAGGGCACTGAGCACCTGAGTGAGTCCGCCGGTCTTCGGATTCAGCAGGCGCCTGAAACGGGGTTGCGCCTGGGCCGTAAACTTCTCTGCCGTGAACCGGGTGCCCTCGAGAAAGTTAAGGGCCGAGGTGGGATGATTTTTGAACTTTTCGCAGGCTTCTCGCGTCGCCTGCCGATCGACCTCCAGCAGTGCCGGGTTGGCTTCGATCTGGGCGCGGCTCATGCGCCGCACGTAGGGAAAGTCGAGCAGCCACATGGCCTGGCCGAACACCGGGATAAACAGCAGCTGCCGCGTCGTGAAGAATTTCAGGGGCGGTAAACGCTCGAAGAGCACGCTTTGCAGCACCAGGATGTCCGTCCAGCTCTGGTGGTTGCTGATGACCATATACCAGCGATCCTTGGACAGGTCGTCAGCGTCCAGCCAGCGGACTTCCGGCCGGACGAGGCCGAGGGATGAGTAAACGAACCGATTGATGACCACCCAGCTGTCGATGACGATATCCATGGCTCGAGCCATACGGGACTCCGCCGCTTTCAGGCCGAGCAGCCGCACCGTGACCCGCACCAGACCCATGAGAAACAGAGGCACGGCGTTGACGAGCAGGTTGCCTACAACGAGCGCCGTTGAGAGGATGCCGAGCAGTATCCGCATGAGCGTCTAATTAACATAAGCCCCATGTCCGTACCAGCCGCCCTGGCTCTGGCGCTGCTGCTCCTGCTCGGCGGCTGCGAAAGCGTGGGCTACTACACCCACATTGCCGGTGGACAGCTGAAGCTGCTGTCTGATCGTGAACCCGTGGAGGAGGTGCTCGCAGGGCTCGAAGCTGCGCCGGCAGATTCTCCCGAGGCGGCTCTGCGCGAACGCCTGCGTCTCAGTCAGGCGGTGCTCGACTATGCTGAGCAGCAGCTCGGTCTCGAGGTCGATGGGCGCTATCGCAGCTACGTGGATCTCGAGCGCGACGCCGTCGTCTGGAACGTATTTGCAGCCCCACCGCTGGCGCTGGAACCGCATAACTGGTGTTACCCCATTGTGGGCTGCGCCCCCTATCGCGGCTACTTTGAAGAAGCCCGGGCCCAGGCCGCGGCGGAGCGTCTGGAAGCTCGCGGCCTCGAAACCTTCGTCGGCGGGGTGGCGGCCTATTCGACGCTGGGCTGGTTTGACGACCCGCTGCTCAGCTCATTTATCGGGATGGCGGAGGCGGACTTCGTTGAGCTGCTCATCCACGAGCTGGCCCACAGCCGGGTCTGGGTTCGAGGCGACGCCACCTTCAATGAGTCCTTTGCCACCTTCGTCGGCCGCGAAGGCGCGCGAAGCTGGTTCGCCGGCCAGGACCGGGATGCGGAATTTGCTGCCCATCTGGCCCGTGAGGGTGCCTGGCTTGCCGCCCGGCGGCTCCTTGAAGCAACGCGGGATGAGCTCGCGATCGTCTATAGCCTCGAGGCGCCGGAGGCGGAACGCCGGGCGCGCAAGGCGGCCGTCCTCGACGCAACGGCCGGATGTCTCGAAGCCATGACAGAACGTACGGGTCTACCCGGCTACCGACGTCTCATTGAGCGCTTGAATAACGCCTATCTTGCGAGCCTCTCAACCTACTCGGATCGGATTCCGGTTTTCACGGCCCTCTTTGCCGAGGCCGAAGGCAGCTGGCCCGACTTTTTCAGCGCCGTCGACGAGCTGGTGGCCCTCGATGACGATGCCCGCGCGCAGCGGATGGAAGCACTTGCCCCGGCTGGCAAATCAGGTCAGCAGCACGTAGCAGCCGAGGGCGATAATCAAGGCGCCGATGAGATTCAGTGCGAAGCCCTCACGGGCCATCGTCTCGATGGTGAAACGGCCGGTGCTGAACATGATGACGTTCGGCGCCGTGGCTACCGGCAGCATGAAGGCGCAGGAGGCGCTCATGGCCGCCGGGATCATGAAGAGGCGGGGGTCGATGGCCGCGCCGATGGCACCGGCAGCGAGAATCGGCATGAGCAGGGTGGTCGTGGCCGTATTGCTGGTGGTCTCCGTGAGGAAGGTCACCACCAGGCAGATGACCAGCATGATCGGCAGCAGCGGCAGCTCCGCCAGACCTGAGAGGAGGGCGCCGATCGTCTCCGACAACCCGGAAGCCGTGAAGGCAGCGGCGATTGAGAGTCCGGCGCCGAACAGCACGAGCATGCCCCAGGGAATTCGTTCTGCCGTTTCCCAGTCAAGGAGTCGTCCACCCTTGCCATCGGGGACCAGAAACATCACCACCACCGCCAGCAGCGCAACCATAGCGTCGTTCGTTGGACCCAGATCAAACAGTGCCGTCCAGCCGCCGAAGGGCTGACTGCGGGTAACCCAGCAGAAGGCTGTCAGAGCGAACACCGCCAGCACGCGGATCTCTGCGGCTTCCCAGCGCCCGACATCAGGAAGTGGCACTTCGCCCCGATAGGTGAGGCCGCGGGTCAGGTAGAAGCCCATGATCGGCAGGAACACGAGCACAATCGGCACGGCCCAGGTCATCCAGGTGACAAAGGGAATGGCCGCCCCGGTGCTGGCTTCATATACCCCCATGAAAATGATGTTCGGCGGGGTGCCGATGGGGGTGCCGATGCCGCCGATACTCGCGGCGTAAGCGATACCGAGGAGCAGGGGTGTTGCGAGTTTCTCATCGGCAGATTTTTCAACGACCGCCAGCGCCACCGGCAGCAGCATGAGCGTAGTTGCCGTGTTCGATATCCACATGGAGAGCACGGCTGAGGCCGCCATGAAGCCGAACACGAGGGACCGGCTCGAGCGGCCTCCGAAAGCCCGCACCATGCCAAGGGCAATACGCCGATGCGCCCCGGCCCGTTCCAGTGCCGTGGCCAGTATGAAGCCGCCAAGCAGCAGCAGGATGAGACTGTGTCCGTAGGACTGCGCGACCTGCACTGGCGTGAGTACGCCTGTGAGCGGAAAGAGTCCCAGGGGGATAAAAGAAGTTGCGGGGATGGGGATGGGTTCAAAGACCCACCAGATGACACAGAGCACGGTGATGCCGGCTGTAAATGCCGCATCTCTTTCGAATCCGGCCAGAGACATGAGGTATGCTGCGAGCAGGGCCAGCGCCGGACCGGCATAAAGGGCCAGGCGCCGGGTTGGCGTTGTCTGCGGCTGCGTCATGGCTGCGCACGATGCCAACGGCAGCAGCCGAACGCAACTGAGCCGATTTCTACTGAGAGGGGAATGCAAGCGCCTATGGCGCACTCGCTTTACTGGTACGACCTCGAGACTTCCGGGACGGAACCCCGCTGGGACCGCATTGTGCAGTTCGGCGGCTTTCGTACGGACATGGATCTGAACGAGATCGGCGATGAGTACATGACCTATGTCGAACTCCCGGACGACGTTCTGCCCAATCCTCAGGCAACACTGGTCACCGGGATCACCCCGGCTCAGACACATGCCGAAGGCGTAAGCGAGTTCGAGGTCCTCAGGCACATCCGCAAGCTCTTCAGCGAACCGCAGACCTGCGTCGCGGGCTTCAACAGCCTGCGTTTTGACGATGAGTTCATTCGCTACGGCTTTTACCGGATGCTCATGGATCCTTATGCCCGGGAATGGCAGAACGAAAACTCCCGCTGGGACATCATCGATCTGGTTCGTGCCACCGGCGCGCTCCGCCGTGACGGGATCGTCTGGCCCACCAACGAGGAAGGGCTGCCCACCTACCGCCTTGAAGACATGACCCGGGCCAACGGCCTGGACCACGGTCATGCGCACGATGCGCTTTCTGACGTCCGCGCAACGGTGGCGGTGGCGCGCATGATCAAAACGGCGCAGCCGCGACTCTACGACTACTTTTTCAAGAAACGCCGGAAGAAAGCCGTACGCTCGCTCCTTGAGCCTTACGGCGCCCGTCTGTGCCTGCATGTTTCCGGCATGTACCCGCGTGAGCGGTTCTGTTCGGCGCCAGTGCTGTCACTGTGTCGGCATCCGACCAACAGCAACTCCATCATCGTTGCCGATCTCGCCCAGGATGTGGAGCCCCTCCTGTCCTGGTCCGAGGAGCAGATCCGCGAAAAGCTGTTCCTGCCCGGACGTATTCCCGATCGCCCGCCGCTGAAAGAGATCAAGATCAACCGCTGTCCCTTTGTGGCCGGTATCGAGGTCATGGACGAGGAAAACTGGGATCGCATCGGTTTCCGCAGGAAGGACATCGACAAACGCCAGCGGCGCCTGAAGCAGCCCGGCCTGGCGCAGAAGATCATGCGGGTTTATGCCAATCGCTTCGGCGACAAGCAGAGTGATCCTGACGCGGCGCTCTATGACGCCTTTCTGCAGGACGCCGACCGAAGCCGCTGCAACGACTTTCTCGATCGCATTGAGGATGATGAGTGGCCTCGCGCCGATTTTGACGACAAGCGCCTCCACGTCCTGGCGGAACGACTGAAAGCCCGCAGTTTCGCCGGGCGTATGGATGCCGCTGAGGTGGCGGACTGGCAGGCGTTTGTGACGCAGAAGCTGAATGCCACCGGTGCCGACTGGCTGGCACTCCCCGACTACTTCGAGCGGCTGCAGAGTGCCCGGGCCGAACTGCAGGAGGAGCCGGCCCGGGGGCGGGAGCTCGCGCTTCTCAATGAGCTCGAGCAACACGGCAGAATGCTCGCTGATCGGTACCCGGCACAACCGTGAGCGACTGCGTTCGGCTGACGGACGTCTGGAAGTCCTACGTGCCTGGCACGCCCGTGCTGAGCGGGGTATCGCTGGCGCTGCCGGCGGGGAAGACGACGGCCATTGTTGGAGAGAGCGGCAGCGGTAAAACCACGCTCCTGCAACTGGTAAACGCCCTTGAATCCCCGGACTCCGGCACGGTCACGGTCTTCGGCGAACCCATACCGAAGGACCGCGTCCGTTTCCGCCGTCGTATCGGCTACAGCGTTCAGGGCGCCGGCCTCTTCCCGCACATGACCAATGGCGCAAACATTTCGCTTCTGGCCCGCCTTGAAGGCTGGTCCGCAGAGGCGATCAGGGCCCGGATCGCTGAGCTTCTCGAGGAGATGGGGCTGCCGGAGGACGCCAGGGACCGCTATCCGGCAGAGCTTTCCGGCGGCCAGCAGCAGCGTGTCGGCCTCTGCCGGGCCCTGATGCTGCGCCCGGAGCTGCTGCTGCTTGATGAACCCTTCTCAGCCGTTGATCCGATCACCCGGGTTGGCATCTACGAGAAATTTCTTCAGGTCCAGGCCCAGCAGGGTGTCAGTGCGTTGCTGGTGACTCACGATATGCGTGAGGCGGTAAAGCTTGCACAGATGCTGGTGATCGTGCGCGGCGGTGAGATCGCTCAGGCGGCGCCGGTCCCGGAAGTGCTGGCGCAGCCCGCCAATGACTATGTTGCCGAGCTGCTGCGGGGCCAGCTCGAATGAAGGGCGTCGGCCAGCGGAGCATCCGCGGCAACGGGCGCTTCCGGCGGAGTAGGGGCTTGCTGCTTGGTGCTGTCATCACGTTCGCGAGCTTTTCCGCATCGCTTGCTGCAGAACCTATCCGCATCGCCAGTAAGAACTTCAACGAGTCCTACATCCTCAGCGAGCTTATGGCTCAGCTCCTGGAAGAGGCCGGCTTCGAGGTTGAGCGGCGTTTTGGCCTCGGTGGCACGCTCATCTGCTTCGAGGCGCTGGCCGCGGGTGAAATTGACCTCTACGCGGAGTACACGGGCACCCTGAGCCAGGTGATTCTTGGCTCACCGGAGGTCACCGAACCTGAGGCCTTAAATACACTGCTCGCCGCTCGCGGACTTGAGGTCCTTGACCCCTTCGGCTTCAACAACACCTACGCCATGGTGACGCCGAGGGCAGTGGCTGAGCGCCTGGGTCTCGTTCGCGTTGGTGATCTTGCGGATCATCCGGATCTCAAGGTGGTGGTCAGTCACGAGTTTGTCGAACGCGAGGATGGCTGGCCGGGCCTTGCGCGCGCCTACGGGCTCACCTCAGCCGTCCGAGGCATCGAGCACGGTCTTGCCTATCAGGCCATTGCCGAGGGCAGCATCGACATCACCGATGCCTATTCAACGGACGGCGAACTGGCCCGTTACGATCTCACGATGCTGGAAGACGACCTTGGCTACTTTCCCGAATATCTGGCCCTGCCGCTCATACGCCAGAGTCTGCCGGCCGCCGCTCGGGACGCCCTGGCCCCGTTAAGCGAAAGAATAGACGCGGACACCATGCAGGCGCTGAACGCCGAAGTGGTTTTCGCGAAGCGGTCCTTTGCGGATGTGGCCAACGACTATCTCATGAATGAGGGGTTGGTCACGGCGCGGAACGTTGGGGGCGGGCGGCGCGGAGAGCTGGCTGCCAACACCTGGCGTCATCTGCAGCTTACCTTCGCCGCCGTGCTGAGTGCGGTGGTCGTCGGCGTGGGCTTAAGTCTCGCCGCGTTCCGGCAGCCGCTCCTGGCGCGCGGGGTTACCTACGTCTGCGGGCTTATGCAGACGATTCCCTCCATCGCGCTGCTGGCCCTCTTCATCCCGATTCTCGGCATCGGCGTTGTGCCTGCGATTGTTGCCCTGTTTCTCTACTCGCTCCTGCCGATTCTGCGCAACACCCTGACCGCGTTGACAACCATTGACCCAACCTTGAAGCGCGTGGCTGTTGCTATGGGGCTGTCCCGACGGGAGGAGCTCCGCTTCGTCTATCTGCCCCTGGCGTTGCCGAGCATGTTTGCCGGTATTCGCACCGCGGCGGTTATCAGCATCGGCACCGCGACCCTTGCGGCCTTTATCGGGGCGGGCGGTCTGGGTGATCCAATCGTGACGGGGCTGGCTCTTAACGATACAAGTCTGATTCTCGAAGGTGCCGTGCCCGCGGCCGCCCTTGCGGTGGTCACGGAGCTGCTCTTTGAGGCGCTGGAGCGCTGGCTGATCCCGGCGCACATGCGCGGCAGCTGAGAACCGCCGCTCAGAGGGTTGCAAGGTAGGCGTTGTAGGACGCGGTCTCTCGATCGAAGTCGACGTCCGCCGGGGCGTCTTTCCAGATGGCCACGTGCCAGCGCTCGCTGATCCGCTCCGCCGGGTGCAACTGTTCGGCCCACGGGAAATCCTCGTCCCCGAAGTAGTCGGCCGGTGAAAGGCCGGGCAGAAACACAATGCCCCGGCCGCTGCCGAGACGCTCCAGGACTTCAGCCGGTGCGCCGAAGCTGCGCGCCAGCTCCAGCTGCCGGGCCCTGTCGGCGGCGTCGAGAATGGCAACCCGCCACAGCTCACCGTTACCCCGAAGCATGAGTAACCCCGGTGGGTCGTCAATGAGGTAGTACTCGACCAGGCCGTGCTCCGCCATGAGCCCATGCACGTACTCGGCGACGGTGCTGTCGACGAGGAACTCCGGCGGGTCGATGGCGAGATTGGTTTTCAGGCGTGCCGTGTACTGATTGAAGTATTCGTGGAGCAATTCCTCAACAAATCGCCGCACGGTGGTGATGGATTCCGCCGACTGCTTGGGTATGAAGCGATGGATGAGTCCGGCATTAAACGCTTCCACCGCCAGCTTCTCATCGGCCACGCCCGTGAGCATGGCCTTCTGGATAAAGGGGTCGTCGAGCATCTCGCAGAATCGGAGCCCGTTGATGGAGGGCATGGCGTAGTCAACGACAAGTACGGAGTTACGCCGGAACCGATCGACGTGGTTGATTTCCTGTTCGACGAGATTGAGATCAAGGCGGATGAGCCGCTCTCCAGCCTGCTGCTGGAGCGAGAAGCAGCGGTCCATGAGCGGTGCCAGAGGTACCGGTTCGCGCAGAAATTCGAGGGCAATCTCCGGGTCCGCGAAGGTGCGGCAGGCCCAGCTGCCCGGTAGTTCAAGGTCGAGGCTCTGCAGGAAGGACTCATTGTCATCCACGAAGCAGATGGTTGTGGGATGCCAGTACGGGACCAGGGCGAAATCAGTCATGACTCAAACCAGAAGGCCCAGCAGCGCTTCCTGTTTACTCGCCGGCATGCGCCGGAAAGCGCGCAGGAGCTCTTCTTCCACCGGGGAAAGCTCGCGCCGGAGCAGCTGCTCAATCTCTTCGTGCATCGGGGGTTCGATGTCCTTCACCATGGACTCGTCCGGGATGCCGCTGAAGGTCTGCTGCAGTCGCGCTACAATGTCGGAATTCATGCTGCGCCGGTAATGACGGGCTGATTCGCGGATCTGGTCTCTCATGGCGGGTGGGAGACGCACCATGTATTTGTAGGGCTGCTCTTTCATCGGCTGCTCCCGATCATGTTCTGCCAACATGCTCCAAAAAAAGGCGGCTCCACTGAGCGCGCAGGGCTCCGCAGTCTACTCCTCAGTGTAAGCCTCACTCTAAGGAGGGCCGGTGCGTCGGTCCGGCAGGTCGGAAATCAGGGTGCTCTGCGAATCTAGCGTACCGGGCGTCGGCACAACAAGGGTGGCAAAGTGATATCACAAATTCTGGCTGGAGAGATCTCTTGAGCGATGCCATGCAGCCGCTGGCTCGCGGCAACATCCGCCTTGCGGCGACCGTTGTGCTCATGCGCGACACTGATGCGGGGATCGAGGTGTTCATGACTCAGCGGCCCGGTGGCGTCGACTTTCCGGACCTGCACGTGTTCCCGGGCGGCAAGGTTGATGAACAGGATCTCCTTGATGAGCAGGTCTTCGGGCTCGATGAGGCGACAGCGAACGCAGAGCTTGGCCTCGAGGCGGGAGGTCTGCGCTACTGGGTGACCGCCATCCGCGAATGTTTTGAGGAATGTGGCGTTCTGCTGGCGCGTCGCGATGGCGCGTTCCTCGACCTTGAAACGGAAAACGAAGAGGCTGAGCGTTTTCACGGTTACCGCCAGCAGCTTATTGACGGTGCCATGACCATGGCCGACCTCTGCGGCGAGGAGCGCCTGGTGCTCGCCGGCGACTGCCTGAGCTACTTCAGCCACTGGCTGACGCCGGATTCGGTACCACGGCGCTTCGACACCCGGTTCTTCGTCGCCCGTATGCCCCAGGCTCAGCAGACTGCCGCGCACAGCTGGGAAACGGCGGGCGAACACTGGGTCACCGCGAGCGATGCGCTGGCGGCGGCCGCTGACGGCAGCTGGCAGATGATTTCCCCAACGCTGACCACCCTCGAAAGTATTGCCCGGCAGGACACTGTGGCAGCCGTGTTTACTGCTGTGGCCGCAGGCACGCATCTGCCTGAGCTGACGGCGTCTCTCAACCAGCAGGGCATGCAGACGCTCCGGTGAGCGCTCTGCTTGAGGTTCGGAGCCTTTCCAAGCACTTCCTCGATGGCGACGAGCTTCGACCGGTGCTGCACGGTCTTGATTTCGAAGCCCGGGCTGGCGAAGTGATCGCCCTGATGGGGCCTTCCGGTTCCGGCAAATCGACGCTCCTGAATCTGCTCACCGGGATCCTTCGCCCCGACGCCGGCAGCATTGAGCTTAAGGTGGATGAGGGTCTGGCGCTCCAGCATATGGACGAGGCAGCACTCCGCCGGCTGCGCCGCCGGCACCTCGGCTATGTCTTCCAGTTCTTCAACCTGATTCCAACACTCACGGTCCGCGAAAACGTGCTGCTGCCGCTGGAGCTCAACGGGCTTGAGCAGCTTGCGCAAGAAGCTGTTGAACGGCTTGTTAAGCTCGGGCTCGAGGGACGGTTGGATGACTTTCCCGCCCATCTTTCTGGTGGCGAGCGACAGCGCACGGCCATTGCTCGAGCGCTTGCGCACCGGCCCGCGCTTATCCTTGCCGATGAGCCTACGGGAA
This sequence comes from Pseudomonadota bacterium, assembly GCA_039180365.1. Lineage (GTDB taxonomy): Bacteria > Pseudomonadota > Gammaproteobacteria > Pseudomonadales > Azotimanducaceae > SZUA-309. Next base: position 492 of record JBCDDI010000001.1, on the reverse strand, counting down.
ATCTTGATGCGGCCAATGCCGAGCAGGTGGTTGATCTGCTGCTGGCTGAGGTCCGGGCCCTGCCCTGTGCGCTCATCATGGCGACGCACAGTGAGGCCATCGGCACGCGGGCCGACCGGCTGTTACGTCTGGATGAGCTTGCCCGGACCCGGCCCGAATCCCCGTGATGAAGCTGCTCACCCGCAGCCAGCTCCGCTTCTTCAGCTTTGCGCCGTTTTCCACCCTGACCGTTTGGCTCGGCATCACCCTCGCCGTCGCTTCCATTGTTGCCGTTCACCAGATCAGCCAGCGGGTGGTAAACAGTCTCGAGGCGGTAACGCCCGCCTACCTTGAGGACGTTACGCACCTCCTCACCCGGACGGAGCTCTCCATGGGTGATTACTTCGAGTTGCGGGCGGCCTGGCGGGCCGGGGCACTGCCGGAGGTTCGGTTCCTCAGCCCGCTCGTGGAAGGGCGGGCTATTGCGCCGGATGGTGCCAGGCGCGTTGTTGG